>DAIOEY010000154.1:0-3932 GCA_036745995.1 Acidimicrobiales bacterium
CGTGGTGGGGCTAGTAAGAATCGAACTTACGACCTCGTCATTATCAGTGACGCGCTCTAACCGACTGAGCTATAGCCCCGCAGGGGTACCAATCTACACCAGGGCCACCAGGGCTTTAGAGAGTCCGTTGCTCCCAAATCTTGGACGCGATCGACTGACTGGCGGTGGCGAGCAGGGTACCGGTCTGACTCCAGAGGAACGCGGTGCCCTGCGCGAAGCCACCCGCGAGCGCGTGCATGTGGATGTCGCACAGCACCCATTCGGTCGGCTCGAGACGCGCCACGCGAATCGTGTTGTCGAGGCTTCTCCCCATGGCGCGCTGTCCGAGAGGCTGGGACGCACCGCCCGACACGTAGTCGCCGAAGATCGCCAACGTCGCCGCGGACGGCTCGAAGTGGCCCGGCACCCGGGCCCAGATGGCCGAGACCGGAGAGCCGGGCGTCCCGTCCAGCTCCTCGAAGGTTCGCCCGAGCGCGACGCGGCTGTCGACGTGTTCGAAGATCGACTCGCCGAGACCGTGGGGAAGGTGTCGCGGGGGACAGTCATCGGGATCGGGCACTACGGGCATCGTCACCCACGGCGTGGGCGCCTCGAGATGACCCGCGCCGAGCGCGGCGTTCACCGTCAGGATCTCGCGTTCGTCCACCCAGGCCGTCGCGCGGGCCTGGGTGACGTGAGCGCCTTCGACGACGCGTTGTGTCGTGACGACGACCTCGGCGTTGGTCGGCGCGTAGGAGAGGTACTGGGCCGTTGCCCAGATCGTCGGTCGACCACTGGCCTCTTCGAGCGCGACGAGTCCGGCCGCGAGTCCGCAGCCCCCGAAGAGGAACTGCCCGGGCGTGATCAACCGTTCGGTGACGGCGAAGGTCCACGTGTTCTCATCGCGACGGGTCAGGCCGAGGAATTGCTGGGCGTCCACGAAGGCCGAGGCTACCGGAAGCCGAGAAAGTGCCAGCCGTGACGACGTGGGTCGAATCGGGGCAGACTGAACGGGTGATTGATCCCCGGTTCGTCTTCCTCGCGGCGTTGATGTCGCTGACGGGCGCGATCGGCTACATCCGAGCGACCCTGCGCGGTGACACCTCCCCGAATCGAGTGACCTGGAGCATCTGGGCACTCGAAGGAATTCTGGGCTTCATCGTCGAGGTCCAACAGCACGTCGGGCTCGCGGCGCTGATGACGCTGATGCTGGGACTCGTGCCGCTCGTCGTGGTCGCCGCGTCGTTCCGCAATCCCCATAGCGTCTGGAAGATCGGTCTCTTCGACGGCTTCTGCGGGGTCATCTCGCTCCTGGGCCTGGTGTTCTGGGCGCTCGTCAACGAACCGACGATCGCGCTCGTCTCGTTCGTCGCCGCCGATCAGGTGGCGGCGCTGCCCACGATTCGAAAGTCGTGGCTGGCGCCGGCGACCGAATCGCCGTGGGCCTTCTTCATGGGCGTGCTCAGCACGGGCGTGACGCTGCTCACGTTGCAGCATTTCACCACTGCCGGCGCGTTGTTTCCCGGTTGCATCTTGGTCGCGGACCTGATCATCGCTCTGCTGGTCGTCACGCGTGTCGGACCTCGAGCCCGCCATGACGTGACGCCCAGTCGCGCGCCGAGCGTGGCGTGAAACCCGTCGCCCCGCGTACGTCACTTGACGAGCGTTGGTCGTCGGGGCGCCAGGAACGCGCCGCGACGCCGCGCAGCGCGCTGGCGACGTTGGCCCCGAGGCCGGCTTCGTACGACCCGGTCGCGCGACTGCAGTGGCAGGGCGAACATCGAGTCGCACGACTGCTGCCGCTGCGCTACGAGCGTATGCTCGAGAGCCCGCTCGCGTTCTACCGTGGCGCTGCACTGTTGATGTCCGAAGACCTCGCCCGCGGTCCGAGCTCGTCGATCGTCGTTCAGATCGGCGGCGACACGCACCTGTCCAACTTCGGCATCTTCTCCTCGCCCGAACGGCGCCTCGTCTTTGACGTCAACGACTTCGACGAGACCGACGAAGGGCCGTTCGAGTGGGACGTCAAGCGACTCGTGACGTCGCTCGCCATCGCGTGCGAGCAATTGGGAGGTGACGAGCGCGAGCAGACCGCGGTGGTCTTCGACGCCGCGAAGGAGTACCAACGATCGATCCGGCGTTTCGCCCAGGAGTCACGACTCGACGTCTGGTACGCGGCGCTCGACGTCGAGAGCATCCTCGTGGAGCTGCGGGGCTTCTTCACGGAAAGCGCGTTGCGAAGCGTGGGCGACGTCATCGGGCGAGCGAAGTCCAAGGAGTCGACCCAGGCCTTCAACGAGATGGTCACCTACACCGAGACTGGACCGCGCATCACGCTTCGGCCCCTGCTCATCTCGTCGCTTGACGACGACGCCGACGGGTCGCTCGGCGTTCACGACCTCATCAACGACGTGCTGGGCGGTTACCGCGCGACGCTCGGCAGCGACCGCCAGCGCCTGTTGGATCAGTTCACTCCGGTTGACGCGGCGCGCAAGGTGGTCGGCGTCGGCTCGGTGGGCACCGACGACTACATCATCCTGTTGACCGGCCGCGACGACGACGATCCCTTCTTCTTGCAGGTGAAGCAGGCCCAGGCGTCGGTCGTCTCGATCGCGCGCGGTGTCACGGCGAATGTCCACCACGGCGAACGGGTGGTTTCGGGCCAGAAGCTGATGCAGGCGACGCCGGACGTGTTCCTCGGTTGGCACACGACGCGCGTCGGCGAGGTTGAGCGCAGCTTCTACGTCCGTCAGCTCTACGACAAGCGCGCCTCGGTGAAGATCGCCGCATTGAGCGAACTCCAGCTGCAGGCCTACGGGCGAGTGTGCGCGTGGGTGCTCGCCCGGGCGCACGCGCGTTCGGGTAGCGGCGCGCAGATCGCGGGCTACCTCGGCGCCAACGAGACCTTCGCCCGCGCGATGACGCGCTTCGCGTTGGCCTACCGCGATCAGAATCTGGCTGACGAGCAGGCGCTCGCTCGCGCGGCGACGGAAGGTCGCATTACCGTAGCGTCGTGATCACGCTGGTGCCGTTCCATTGGCACGTTCCCGCCGTCGCGTTCGTCGCGGCGCTGGGCGTCACCCACCACGTACTGGTTCGATCGTCGCGGGAGCGACGACTCGCCGAGTTCGCGCTGGTGACGCTGTTGGTCGTCACAATCTGGCCCGTCGGTGACGTCGCCGCGACCGTCTCGTTGAGTGTGGCGACGGTGCAACGACTCACCATCATGCTGCTCGTCGCGCCGTTGCTGCTGCTCAGCCTTCCGGTTTCGGTCCTTGCTCGAGCGACGCGACCACCAGTGATCGACTTTGCCGCTCGTCGTTTGGCACACCCGGGCTTCGCGATGGTCCTCGTGACCGTGCTCGGCACCCTGACGTTGGCGCCCTCGGTCGTCGATTGGGGAGCGCACTCATCGCTCGGGCGCGCGATGATCATCGTCGTCACGCTCGGCGCGGGCGTCGTGCTCTGGATACCCGCACTCGGGGTGCTGCCGGGAACCAGGCGACTTTCGCCGACGGCCCGCGCCGGCTACGTCTTCGTCGCGGCGCTCGTGGTCACGAGCCTTTCAATCGTGTGGATCTTCGCTCGACATCCGTTGTATCCGGCGCTGCAGCACCAGCACGCGCTCCTGCACGTGTCCGCCCTGCTCGATCAACAGATCGCGGGCTTCGTGGCGAAACTTGGTGCGTACCTGCCGATGTGGGCGGTGGCGTTCACCATCTTTTCTCGGGCCGAGGACGGTGGGGTGCCCGTCGAGGAGAGTCCGTTGCACTGGGCCGACGTCGAGCGCGAACTCGAACGGGTCGATCGCCGGCGTGTCCGGTCGCAACGTCATGACCGTTTGGCCTGAGGACGCGCTTGGTAGAATGGGACCTCTTCGGGGATGTAGCTCAGTTGGTAGAGCGCGGGCTTTGCAAGCCTGAGGTCGTGGGTTCGATCCCCATCGTCTCCAC
>DAIOEY010000155.1:0-3903 GCA_036745995.1 Acidimicrobiales bacterium
ACGACCTATTATTTCTGTGGCGAAGGTTGTCGATCGACCTTCGTAACGAGCCCCGCACCCGGGGTTGGTCAACGCCTCGAATTAGGACGAAAACCATCACATGAGTAAGCAACACACGAGTGTCCGCGCCTACGGCGTCTTAATACACGACGGTCGAGTGGCCCTCGTTCGCTCCAGTAACCCCAACCACGTGCCACCGCTCTGGTGGCTGCCGGGCGGCGGGATTGACTTCGGTGAGTCGCCCGAGGACACGTTGCTACGCGAGTTCGTCGAGGAGACCGGTCTCGAGGTCCGCGACCCGGTGTTACTCGGTGTGTCGAGCGACGTGCGTCGACGTGACAACGGTGACCGGATCCACACGGTGCGCGTCATCTACCGTGTCGCGATGGCCGGTGGCGAATTGCAACACGAGGTCCACGGCACGACGGACCACGCCGGTTGGTTCGCCCTCGCCGACCTCGAGTCGTTGAACCTCGCCGACTACGCGCGCGCGGCGATTGGCGACGCTCAGGGAAAGTAAAGCGCGGGCATCTCGCGTTTGAGGAACTTGCCCGCCGCGTTGCGCGGCAACTGCTCGTCCGTGAAGGCGACGCGCGTGGGAATCATGAAGTTCGCGAGTCGCGCGGCGAGATGGGAGCGCAGTTCGTCGTCGCCGAGGCTCATGCCCGGTTTGAGCATCACGACGCAGGCCACCTCTTCGCCGAGGCGCTCGTGAGGCAGCCCGAACACCGCCGCCTCGTAGACCGTGGGTTGTTCGTAGATGGCGGCCTCGACCTCGGCGGAATAGACGTTCTCCCCCGCGCGGATGATCATGTCTTTCACGCGGTCATCGATGTAGAGGAAACCTTCGTCATCGACGTGTCCGAGGTCGCCCGTTCGCACCCAGCCGTCGACGATCGACGCCGCCGTGTCTTGCGGTCGCTGCCAGTAGCCGCGAATGATCGTCGGCGACTTCAGCCATATCTCGCCGTTGACGTTGGGTGCCAGTGCGTTGAGGTCGCCGTCGCGAATCTCGACGTCCATGACGATCGTGGGTGTGCGACCGGTCGAGGTCGGATGGCTCACGTAGTCGTCGCCGTAGTTGCCCGGACCGTACGCGTTGGTCTCGGTCATCCCGTAGCCGAGCGTGGGCCGACCCCGCATGAACGAGCTCTCGACCCGTGCCACCAGAGTGGGTGGCGCCGGCGCACCGCCCCCGCCCACCGCAGTGAGTGAACTCGTGTCGTAACTGGCGAAGTTCGGGCTCTCGACCAGGTCCCAGGACTGCGTGGGCACGCCCACGAAATTGGTCACCTGGTGGCGCTCGATGAGTTGCAACGCCCGATCCGGCTCCCATCGGTGCATCATCACCAACTTGAAGTTCCACGAGAAGCACGACATCATGACCGGTATGCAGCCAGTGACGTGAAAGAGCGGCACGATCAAAATGAAGCACGGTGCTCGACCAGAGCCGTTCTCCTCGGGTCCTCGACGCGCGTCGATGATCGAAGCACCCGACGAGAACGACATGATGGCTTGGCAGACTGCGCGATGCGTCGACACGGCGCCCTTGGGAAAGCCGGTCGTGCCCGAGGTGTAAAGAATCGTCGCGTCGTTCTCTGGGTGAAGCTCGACGTCGGGCATGACCGCACCGCGCACGACCACGTCGTGCCAGTCCTCGACGCCGGGGCCGAGCGGCTGCAGCTCGTCGAGACGAACGCCGAGGATCTGCACGCCGGCGCGTTGGCACGGTCCTTGGGCACGATTGATCCGTTCGGGGTCCGCGATCAGCACGCTGAGTCCCGCGTCTTGGATGGCGTAGTCGAGCTCGTCTTCGGTCCACCAGGCGTTGAGCGAGACCGAGATGCCCCCGATCGAGAGGATGGCGGCAAAGGAGACCACCCATTCGGGCAGGTTGCGCATCGCGATGCCGATCCGGTCGCCAACCTTGATCCCGTAGTGGTGGACCAACGCGTAGGCCAGCGCGTCCACCTCGTTCATGACCTCGTCAAAGGTCCACTCCTCGTCTTCATAGACGAGGAACGTCGCGTCCTTGCCCCGGGCCAGGTTGAAGAAGTCGCGCAGGGTCGGCGGCGAGTTCTTGAAGGCTCGGTTGGTGACGCCATTGACCTCGACCGAATGGATTTCAAAGGGTTGACCGGGCGCTGCTACGGCCGCGATGGCGTCTTCGTAACTCAGTCCCACAACCCTTCCTTTCGAACGAAGCCAAATCCTAGGCGCGTCCACGGAGCCGACGCATTGTTGCTAGAACGGAGAAATGCTATCGGGCGCTCCTCCCCCTGTCGGACCCGGGGCGTCGTGATTCGCTTCGCGGTCCACGTCCATCCCGGCTCGAGTCAGAAGAAAGCGGGTGGTGAGTACGACGGCGCGCTCGTCGTCCACGTCACCAGTCGCGCGATCGAGGGCGGCGCGACGAGCGAAGCGCTGAGCGTGCTCGCCGCCGCCTTCGGTGTGCGACCGAGTGCGGTCCACCTCGTGCGAGGTGTTCGCTCACGAACCAAACTCGTCGCGATCAAGGGTGACGACGAGCGAATGCGACAACGACTCGATGAACTCCTTCTCGATTCCTGACGAGGTCACGGTAGGGTTGGGGGCGTCCGGCGCGAGGAAAGGACCATCGAATGTTTGCTAGCAACTACCCCTTGCTCGATGTCTTCATTACCACCATCTACGTGGTCGTGTTCATTCTTTGGATCATGCTCGTCTTTCAGATCATGACCGATATCTTCCGCAGCCACGACCTCAGTGGCTTCGCCAAGGCGCTGTGGGTGCTGTTTCTCTTCGTCCTGCCGTTCCTCGGCGCGTTCATCTACCTGATCACCCGGGGCGGCAAGATGCACGAACGCCAGATTCAAGCCGTGCAGTCCCAGCAGAAGGCGTTCGAGGACTACATCCGAACGATCGCGAACACCAAGGAATAGTCAGCGTACGACCGAGTTGCCACCCGGCGACGAGTCCTACGAAGGAACCGGTGCGACGCCGGCGGCCTTTTGGGCCATCCGTTCGACGCTCTGGGACACCTTTTCTACGAAGACCGCGAGGTCCTGGCGAGCACGCTCGGCCTCTGCGGAGAGTCCCTCGAGATGCCCGACGTCCCAGAGCCCGAGTACCGGGTCGAGCACGTCACGCAGGAATTGGCCGAGTCCGTAGATTCCCTCGCGCGCGATGCGCACCGCGTGGCGCGTGAAGCTCGGAATGCCGGTGCCCGGCATCGCGAAGGCGCTGACCTGCTTGGCGGCGGCGATCATCATCGTCGAAGGGTCAATGGCGAACGCGGCGAGCGCGAGGTCGCGGTAGAAGAGGTAGTGCTTGGTCTCGTCTCCGGCCACCAACGCCAGGACGTTGCGCCCGATCTTGTCGGACTTGGGCAGGTGGGCGCCGGTGTTGCGGTGCGCGATCTGGGTGGCCCGCTCCTGGAACGAGACGTAACAGATCAGGTCGGCGAAGGTCTCGGGTTGGGGCACCTCGCCCTTCTTCATCTGCACGCGGCGACCTTCTTCGAGCAACGTGGGGTCGATGCATCGGCTGATGTGGACCCAGTCGCGCATGACCATCGCGTGACGGTTCTCTTCCATCGTCCACTGGTGATTCCAGTCCACGATCGGGTGACCCTTCGGCGCCTGGCCGAGCAACGTGCTCGTGTAGTACGGAAGGTTGTCTTCGGTCAGCAGGTTCACGTAGATCGAACTACGCACGCCGTCGGCGAGGGGATAGTCGGCCGCCGACCACGGTCGGTCGGCGAAGTTTTCGCCCTGTCCCCAGTCGATCTGTTCGTGAGGGAACCAGAGCCGCGGCGCTTCGAGGTGTCGGTTGTAAAGGCGCTCGACGTCGGGCGCCATCTCGGTCAGGAGATCGTTGCGGCTTTTGGGGATTCGCGGTACCGCCAAGGTGACTCTTCCGGTC
>DAIOEY010000156.1:0-3829 GCA_036745995.1 Acidimicrobiales bacterium
GGATGACGACTCGTCGTCAAAACCGTTCATGGGCGTGACCCACCATGCAAGGGCATGCTGGTGGATCACCTCAGAGAGAACTGAGAAAGACCCTCGCAAGAAGCGAGGTACATGGATGTTTCCATTCGATATTCCAAAACTCGCCGACTTGTTCGGCATTTGTCGAATGTTTGATTGCTCATAGTGATAGGTCGTCGTTTGGACGCGTTCGGCGCGACGTGAGTGCTCTCGAGACAACGATGATGATGAAACGTGAGACGGGTGGAGCAAGGATTACCACGAACGGATGCGGTCGCCGATCGTCCGCGTCAAGCAGCGACCGTGAGACCCGTGAACCTGATGTGGACAGCCACACGACGTCGCGCTCGGCGACACCATGTCGAGAGGGAGCGTGGTAATCAGACGAAGAGTCGATAGTTCGACCAATTTCCTAAGTAACTGGTATCGTCACGTCCGAGGAGTTCTCAGTTGAACCGCGATAACACGTCGAGAATAACGGCCCGAGGAAGCGATGCTCAATGGTCAATGAACCTGTGAATCCCGAGTCGACGCAATCGCAACCAGGTTTGACAGATGAGCTGACCATTGCACTTCAGTCCGACCAGTTCTTTCTCGTGTACCAGCCCACCATCGATCTTCAGACGGGCGCTTTCGTAGGGGTCGAAGCCCTCTTACGGTGGCGCCACCCGGAAAGAGGCGTCGTCAACCCTGACGTGTTCATCCACGATCTCGAGGCGACGGGTGAGATCGTTCCGGTCGGTCGCTGGGCACTTCGCACGGCGTGCCTTCAGGGCGCACTGTGGCACGCCCGCGGTTACCGCTTCGACGTCTCGGTGAACGTCTCGGTGAACCAACTGGAGGACGAACACTTCGTCCAGGACGTTGAGGCGACGATCGCGGCGAGTGACTTCGATCCGGCGTCGCTCGTCCTCGAATTCTCCCAACGAGCGCTGCTCAACGAGGAGGAACAGTCCGTGAGCCGACTCGTCGCGTTGAAGTCGCTCGGTGTGCGACTGGCGGTCGACGACTTCGCGCCAGGCCATTCGCCCCTCGCGAACCTTGAACGGTTCCCGATCGACATCGTCAAGCTCGACCGTGACTTCATCGCGGCGATCACGAGTTCAACCGAAGCCGCCTCGCTCGTCCACACGCTGGTGCTGCTCGCGCGGTCGCTGAACCTGCAGATCATCGCGTCGGGCGTCGAGGACGCCGAGCAACGACGGCGACTCCAGTTCGAAGAAGTCGACATCGGACAGGGTTTCCTCTTCTCGCGCCCCCACGAAGTGGCAGAGATCGATCGATTCCTCGAGGACTTCGCCATCTTTTCAGGTAAGCCGATTTGACCGCGCGCGCCACCTCGGCGGTCGTCACCCGGCGGTTCGTGTTCGCTCGACGGGCCGAGCGCTAGATGGCACTCGGCGCCGACGATCTGCCCCGAGGGACGAAGACCGAGCGTATCCGTCCCGTCGCCGGCGTCAATCTTCCAGAGGGCCAGCCCGGCCGCGCGTTCGGCTTTACCCAGCGCGTCGCCTCGTCCCGGCCAAGCGGTGACGTCACGCCCTCAGCGGCGGCAAATTTTGAAGCCAATTTCGAAACACTGCTCGATCTCGCGGTGCCGGACTTCGGTGACTGGTGCGCGATCGACGTCGTCGATGAAGACGGTGGAGCACACCAGTTCGCCATCCGTCACGGTGGCTGCTCTCCGGAACCGCTCAGCGCGCAAGAGTGCACGCGGGAGCTCGACGCACGGGTGCCCGACCTGGCCGCGATCCGCCAGCGCGTCCTGGGGACCGGTCAATCCGAAGTGTGGCCGCTGCCCCAGGACGGCGTAGTTCCCTGGTGCATCGTGGTGAGCCTGCTCGTCAACGACCACGTCTTTGGCGCCATAACGTTCGCAACCGATGAAGGCGGTGTCGGCTACGGACAGGCGGAGATCGCCGCGGCCGAGCAGGTCGCCTGGTACACGTCCACCGCGATCGAACGAGTCCTCCTGCACCGCGACGCCCGCGACGCCGTGCGTCAGACCCAAAGGATCGCCAGTCAGCTCCACCAACTGATCGCCGCCTCCATCACCGTCGCAGGACTACGGAGCGAGGAGGAAATCCTGGCGAATCTGGTGACGAGCACGCGCAACGTCTTTGACGCGGACGCGGCGGTCGTCTCACTCGACGTTGGTCCCTTCGCGCCGCTCCACGTCATGGCCCTGAGGGGCCAGAACGCGACCTTCATCGACCAAGAGAACCACGAGCAGCTCGTCGACCTTCCACGCTCGCGACCAAAGAGTTCTGCCCCCTGGCGCCAGGATGAATGGCTCGCCGCCCCCCTGCTCGAACGACGCCAATCACGTGGCCTGGTGGCGATGCGAAGGACGTCGGGTTCGGCGTTTGGGACCGAAGACAAGGAAGTACTCACGTTGTTGGCCCAGGTCGCCTCGAGGGCCCTCGACGCGGCCGAGCTCAGTCGAACGATCCAGAACAGTGAAGCACGATGGCGCGTCCTCGTCGACACCGCGCCGGTCGGCATCGTGGAGGTCGATTCGACCGGTCACGTTCAGTGGTGGAATCGAGCCGCCAGCCGGGTCTTCTCGTGGTCCGAGTTCGCCCTTACGCCTGGCGACGTCCGGCCGACTTTCCCCGAAGCGGCACTCGACCCTCTGCGCACACTCTGGTCGGACGTTCTCGGCGGCGCCGTCGCCAGTGGGCGCGACTTCGTGGACATCGAAATCGGCGGACGTCGACGCGACCTGACGGCTTCGGCGGCCCTGCTGCCCTCGGTAGAGGGCGAGGAGCGAAGCATTCTGACACTGGTCGACGACGTGACCGATCAGCGCGAGCTGAAGGCCGAGCTCCGTCACGCTCATCGGATGGAGATCCGCGGGCAGGTCGCGAGCAGCGTGGCCCACGACTTCAACAACCTCTTGACCCTCATCTCGGGCTACGCGGAGATCCTCTCCCAGAACCTCGAAGCGGACGGCTCGGCACTGGAAATGGTCCGCGACATCCAGGCCACGACGTCGCGGGCCTCGATGTTGACCGCGCAGCTCCAGACGATAGGCCGCACGAAGGCACCCGAACCAGTCGTGCTCGATCCCGTTGCCGCGATCGAGTCCAACGCCGAAGTCCTCGAGCGCATCGTCGGCGTGGACGTCGAACTCCACTGGGCCCTCGACGTCGACAACGCCAACGTCCGCGTCGACGCGGATCAGTTTGAGCAGATGATCCTCAACTTGGCACTCAACGCTCGCGACGCGATGCCCAACGGCGGCAACCTGAACATCGCGGTGAACTCGATCGACCTCGACGACCAGTCCTCGGGCGAGTGGCGCCTCGTTCCCGGTGCGTACGTGATGATCAGTGTCGCCGACAACGGCGTGGGAATGGACGAAGAGACGCGCCAGCACTGCTTTGATCCGCTGTTCACGACCAAGGGGCCGTTCAAGGGCACCGGGCTGGGTCTCGCGGCCGCTCGCCGGCTCGTCGAACAGAGCGGCGGAGCGATCCGGTGTCAGTCTGAAGTCGGTCTCGGCACGACCTTCGAGATCGTGCTGCCCGCCGTTGCCGAGCGGGTCACCGAAGAACCGGCGTCACCTGACGTCGCACGCCCTCGCGGTTCAGCCACGGTGCTCTTGGCCGAAGACGACGAGGGGCTCCGGCGAATGATGGTCCAAGTGCTGCGCCGCAACGGATACCAGGTCCTCGATTCCGAAAGCGGCGAAAGCGCACTCGCGGCCTTCGCGAGCTTCGACGGGACGATCGACCTGCTCGTGACCGACGTGGTGATGGGCGAGGTGTCGGGGCCGGAACTCGCCGAACGGCTCCAGCGCGCTGCT
>DAIOEY010000157.1:0-3799 GCA_036745995.1 Acidimicrobiales bacterium
CACTGTGACCCGACCGTCGACCGTTACGACGTGCTCTGGTTCGTGCGCGACGACGTGGTCGTCGACGTCGTGGAGATCACCGCCAGGGGCTGCTCACAGTAGTTCGGCGCCAGGTCGTCCTAACAGCCTCGACGCGCCGGCCTACTCTTGAATGATCTCGAAGGCGCGCAGGCCCCGAATCCTCTCTTGGCGTCGACTTCGAAGCCGTCGTTCGGAAAGTTGGGCCAGTTCGACGTAGTTCTTCATGATCGACCGGTGCACCCGCTCGACGGTGACGAAGGGATTGTCGTCTTCGGGTATGACCTCGTCGATCAAGCCCAGATCGAGCTGGTCCTTCGCTGTTGAACGCATGGTCGCGAGCGTCATGCGGATCTCGTCGCGGGTCGGGTTGGGCGTCTTGTAGAGAATCGACGCCGCCGATCGCGGCTCGGCGACGTAGGCCATTGCCTTTTCGAGCATGATCACGTGGTCGGCCATCGGTGTCGTCGCGAGACCCCCGCCACTGCCGAGTGCCCCTGCGACGAGGGATATCACGGGCTCGGAGTAGTCGATACCCTTCAGGATCGAGCGCGCGATGGCCCTCGACTGTCCGCGTCGTTCGCTCTCGAGCGTCGGCTTGGCGCCGAGCGTGTCGGTGACGAAGAGCGCCGGGAGGTGCAGTCGCTCGCCCATCTCGAGCATCCGCTCCATGAAGGCAAAGTCCTCGGGCGCGGGGTTCGACGGTCGCTTGATGATCGAGTCGCCAATGCGCTGGTACGACGGCTGGGTTCCGACGATGACGAAGGGTTGCGTACCGATCTTGGCGAAGGCTCCGACGATGGCCGGGTACCTCTTGTAGTCCGTCTCTTGAACGTAGTTGTAGACCGCGATCGCGTCGGTGAAACCGTAGCGAACGATGAACTCGAGGTCGATCCGGTTCGCGTCGGTCATGAGGTCCTGGTACTGCTCGACGAGCGCGTCGGAGTCGTCGAGCGCCCCCGCCGACCGGGCCGCGGCGGGGTGCAACGCCGACCCGCCGTTACCGTCGTCAAAGCGAGGACCACGGATTCCTACGGTCCCGAAACTGAAGACGCGCCGCTGGCCAGCTGCGCTGACGTTACGAATCATTGGCACCGTCTCGTCGTTCAGTTCGTGATGGCGATCCGGGCGCGTCGTCGAGGACAAGACCTCACCTAGGTACCAGACCAGCTCGTTCACGTCGGGCAAGACGACGTCAATGTTGCGGTCGAGAAGGTTCGCTTCGGCGCTCTGGGAGTCAGTGGGCACCGAGAAACCTTCGAACGCCTCGATGACGTTGGGGCCGGCGAAACCGAAGTTCGTACCAGACGTCGCGAGGATCATGTCGGCGTTGGGCACCGCACTCGCCGAGACGCCCCCCCACACATTGCCAAGCAGCACCGCCACCTGGGGCAACGCGACCTTCTCCTTGTACATCCGAATCGCCTCGACCATGCGGGTCATCTGGGTCAGACCGGCGAAGTTCTCGTGTTGGCGAACACCACTGGACGCGTAGACGCTCACGAACGGGAGCTTCTTGCTGACCGCGAGGTCAGCCGCCGCCTGGAATTTCTCTCCCGAGACCACGCCGAGCGATCCGGCGAAGAAGTCCCAGTTCATGGCGAACAAGACCACCTGGTTACCCGACACGGTCGCCAGACCGTAGGTGGAGGATTCGGACTTGCCGCGACCCGTCTCGCGTCGAAGTTTGTCGAGGTACGATTCGTCCTTCTCCCCCGCGCTGCCGTGACGGATGAGTCCCACGAGATCCTTAGCGATACGCCAACGGCCGTGGCTCGCCTTGAAATTGACGAGTTCTTGAAGGGTGAGCAACTGCGAGGGACTGTTGACCTTGCGCCGGTTTCGAAGGTGCGTCTCAACCTCAGGCTGGTAGACGGGCAGGCCCATCGGATGACCTTCGCCAAGCAGACGCGAATCTAGGTCGTCGTCATGGCGCGGTCCACTGCTCTCCGTGGGCTCAATCATTGATAACAAGTATGTCACGGGACGCTATGTCGCCAAAAGAACGCGTCCACTCACTGACGACTCGACCACGCAGTGGAGCGACGCGTGACATTACTCGTCGGTATGAAGAGCCCGGACGCGGCGTGCACCTCGCCAGTCTGTGGATCACGAGACGGCAGGCGCCGCGGTATCAGATTCTGCGGCGTCGAATCGCGCGACGCGCGTAACGCCCGATGACGAATGCCGCGCCGAGGGCGAGAATGGCGAAGAGCGCCGGTCCCGCGAGGCGGACCACCCACTCAAAGCCCGAGATGAATCCGCTCACGCCGTCGTGCCACGCCTTGGCGAAACCCGATTTCGGCTTCGTCACGTTGTGCTGTTGACCCGTTTCGGTCAGTGACACCGTCAACGTTCCGTAGGTCGTTGCGTTGTTGAGCACGTTCAGTTGACCCTGGAACTGCTCGATCTGACTTTGCAAGTTGTTGAGTTGACTCTGCACCGCGAGAATGTCGCTGATCGACGTCGCCTTGGACATGATCGTGAGGTACTGCTGACGGCTCGCTTCGGCGGCGTTGATACGGGCGCGAAGATCCACGTACTGCGACGTCACGTCCGAGGACGACGTCACGACCGAGGTTGGGTGACCAGCCTTCTGCACCTGGGTCACCAGCGTGTCGAACGAGCGTTGCGGCACTTCGAGGACCATGATGCCGTAGGAGAACTTGCCGGCCGAATTGGTACCGACGCGCTCTTGTGAGCTCACGACGAATCCCCGATCGCTCGACACCATTCGCGTCAATCTGGCGAACGCGACTTCGACCTGGCCCTTGCCGATTCGCAGATCGACGTTGCCCGTCGACTCGATCTTGGTTGACGTGCTCGCGTTGACGGTCAGCGCATTGGTGTTGGTCAACGTCACCGCCGACTGAGCACCGGTTGGCGACACGGTGGGGGTCGGTAGCCCGCCAACCACCGCCTTCTCGGGCGCGTTCAACGCAAGGAAGCCAGTGCCGCTGACACTGGCACCGTGTGCCGTCCGGGGAGCCGACGCGCTGGGAGAGGTGCCTCGCTCGCTTCGCAGGAGCGGCCACGAGATCGCGCCAACCACGAGCAGTAGTGCCGCCGCGACGAGGATCGACCTCGTGCGGCCCTGGGGTCGGAGGAACGTCGGTCCTCGCGCCGCGCGAACCTCGGGTACACCCTCTCGGGCGGCGTCGAGGATCCGCTCCCTCGCCTCGCTCGAAACTTCGAATTCATCGGCGGCCTCAACGAGCGCACGCCGCAAAACGGCTTCATCGATCATGGTCAACTTGTTGCCTCCTCACCAGTTGGTGACTGTTCTTGCGGTGTCGCTCGTAAGGCCGGACTCGCGGCCAATCGTTTACGCGCCTCGTTCAACCTTGACTTCACCGTTCCCGGCTGACGGCCAATGGCGATCGCGATCTCGCGCTCGCTGAGATCGGCGAAGTAGCGCAGGACGACGACGACGCGCAACGCCAACGGCAATTCCTTCAAGGCGCTGACGACGTCCTGGCTCTGTTCGACGCGTGCCGCGAGGTCGTCGATCGACGAGACGTTCACGAGGTCGTCATCGTCACCACGTCGATCCCGGTGAGGGATCTCCTGGCGAAGCTTCGAGTTGCAGGTGTTGACGACCACCCGGTAGAGCCACGGTCTGATGCTCGATTCCCTGGCGAGCGAGTCACGAAAGCGCCACGCCCGCAGAAACGCCTCCTGCACGGCGTCTTCGGCGTCGAGACGATTGCCGAGGATCAGGTACGCCGTGCGCACCGACTGGTCGTAACACTCGCTCAGCCAGGTCTCCAGTTCGTCCACG
>DAIOEY010000158.1:0-3789 GCA_036745995.1 Acidimicrobiales bacterium
ATGACCGATGAGACGTTGGGGTTCTTCGCGCACCACGCGAGTGACAACTGGGTGAGGCTGATGCCGAGTTCGTCCGCGATGACCTTCAGGTCAGCGACCTTCTTGTTGCGTCCTTCGTCGGTCAGCATCCCCTTCAACCACTCGTAGCCCGGCAGCGTCGCGCGCGAGCCCTCGGGCACGCCGTTCATGTACTTGCCCGTGAGCAGTCCCGACGAGAGCGGGGACCAGATCGTCGTGCCGAGACCAATGTCCTCGTAGAGGCGCTTGTACTCCTTGTCGACCTTGTCGCGCCACAGGATGTTGTACTGGGGCTGCTCCATGAGCGGCTTGTGCAGGTGGTGGCGATCGGCGATGTCGTAGGCGGCGCGAATCTCGTCCGCGTTCCACTCGGACGTTCCCCAGTAGAGGGCCTTGCCCTGGCTGATCATGTCGCTCATCGCCCAGACGGTCTCTTCGATCGGGGTGTTGGGGTCGGCGCGGTGGCAGAACACGAGGTCGACGAAGTCGAGTCCGAATCGTTCGAGCGAGGCGTCGATCGCCTGGCTGAGGTACTTGCGGTTCAGCGTGTTCTTCATGTTGACGTTTTCGTGCAGTCCCCAGAAGAGCTTCGTGGAGACCACGTACTCGTGGCGTTGCCAACCGAGTTCGCGAAAGGCCGCGCCCATCACGCGCTCGGACTCGCCGCCGCCGTAGGACTCGGCGTTGTCGAAGAAGTTGACGCCGGCGTCCTTCGCCGCGGAGAGGCACTCGGCCGCCTCCTTCGCCGTCTCGATCTGGTCCTTGTTCGCGAAGGTCACCCAACTGCCGAACCCGAAGACGCTGACGCGTAGACCCGACCGGCCCAGTCGGCGGTATTCCATCTCTGCCATGGTGCTCTCCTTACCTAGATCCGCGCTCGTGCGAACGTAACGCTACGACGCGGGATTTTCTGCCACGTCGGGCCACTGGTCGTACGAGACCGGCGACGGCTCGCCCTTAGGTCGCTTGACCAGTGCGACGACGCCGGCGACGGCGCCCGCGAGCACGATGAGAAGCGTGATCTTGAACAATGCCTTGAAGAGGCCCACGAGAATCGAGTTTAGTTCCCGAGCCCACTGGACATTTCACCCTCGCGCGATACAATGGACCGATGACCACCCGTCCGACGGCCGAGCTACTGCTGTAGAAGGGCGAGCTGCTGCTCGCCCGACACCCCCCGCCTTCGCGGGGGGTTTTTGTTTCCCGGTGTTGGACCTTGATCGAAAGGAAGGACATGGCGCGTAGTTCCCAGCAACCGAGCCCCATGGCGTTCGACAAGTACCAAGCGACCGTGCCCGTGGACCTGACCGATCGAACCTGGCCCAACCACCGCCTCGTGAAGGCGCCGCGCTGGTGCAGCGTGGACCTGCGCGACGGCAACCAGGCCCTGATCGACCCGATGGACCTCGACCGCAAGTCCGCGATGTTCACCCAGCTCGTGGAGATGGGTTTCAAGGAGATCGAGGTCGGCTTTCCCTCCGCCTCCCAGCCGGACTTCGACTTCGTGCGCCAGATCATCGAGAACGGCCTCATCCCCGAGGACGTCACCATCCAGGTCCTCACCCAGTGCCGCGAGGACCTGATACGGCGGACCTACGAGTCGCTCCACGGCGTGCACCGGGCCATCGTGCACTTCTACAACTCGACCTCGACGCTGCAGCGTCGGGTCGTCTTCGGTCTCGACACCGAGGGCATCACCAAGATCGCGACCGACGCCGCGGCGTTCTGCCGCTCGCTCGAGGAAACGTCACCTACGACCGAGTTCCTCTACGAGTACTCACCCGAGAGCTTCACCGGCACCGAGCTCGCCTACGCGGTCGAGATCTGTAACGCCGTCGTCGCGGTGATCGAGCCGACCCCCGAGCGGCCACTCATCCTGAACCTGCCCGCGACGGTCGAGATGTACACGCCCAACCTCTACGCCGACGCGATCGAGTGGTTCCTTCGCCACGTCGATTCGCGCGACGCAGTCGTGCTGTCGCTGCATCCGCACAACGACCGCGGCACCGCGGTCGCCGCCGCCGAGCTCGGCGTACTCGCCGGGGCCGACCGCGTCGAGGGGACCCTGTTCGGCAACGGTGAGCGCACGGGCAACGTCGACGTCGTGAACCTGGCGCTCAACCTCTTCAGCCAGGGCGTCGACCCCGAGCTCGACATCCGCGACATCGACAAGGTGCGCCACGTCGCCGAGTACGCGAACCGCCTGCCGATCCACCCGCGACACCCCTACGTCGGTGAGCTCGTCTACACCGCCTTCTCCGGCTCGCACCAGGACGCCATCAAGAAGGGCATGACCGCCATTGGCGACGCGTACGACCAGTGGGCCGTGCCGTACCTGCCCATCGACCCCAAGCACACCGGGCGCACGTACGAGGCCATCATTCGGGTCAACTCCCAGTCGGGCAAGGGTGGCGTGGCGTATCTTCTCAGTGCCGAGCACGGTCTCGAACTGCCGCGCGCGATGCAGGTGGAGTTCTCCAAGCGCGTCCAGGAATTGACCGAGGCCTCGGGCACCGAGATCTCGCCGGCCGAGATCTGGGACGTGTTCACGACGACGTACCTGCCCGAGAGCCCGAAGATACAACTGCTCTCGAGCGAGGTCTCCGCGGACCAGCACCACACGCGCATCTTCGCCCAACTCGTCGTCAACGGCCAGCACGTCACCGTGAAGGGTGAGGGCAACGGTCCCATCGACGCGATGATGTCGGGACTGCGCAACGAGATGGACGTGAACTTCAAGGTGCGCGACTACCACGAGCACGCGCTGACGTCCGGATCGGAAGCCTCGGCCGTTGCCTACGTCGAAGCCGAGGGCGCCGACGGCACGACGTGGTGGGGCGTCGGGATGAGTTCGTCGATCCTCGACGCGTCACTCGAGGCCGTGATTTCCGCCGCCAATAGACGCAGATAAAAATTCTTCACAACTAAACTTGAGAGAGTGTCTTTCCACTCCGCGACCGTTCTGCTGGGGTGGGCCGCCGTCCTCGTCGGCTTCTTTGGCGTCTACGCCCAGTTCCACCGGGCCGGCACAGTCGGCGTCGAGGGCGTTTCCTTGGGTACGTGGATCCTCTTTGTCTACATGGGATGTTTCTGGATCACCTACGGTCTCTTCGCCCATTCGCCCGAGGTCTCCCTGGGCAGTGTCGTCGCCATGCCCCTGCAATTGGCGATCCTCTTTCGACTAGAGCCGTGGAAACACCCGCGCGTCGCCGGACGGGCCCTGGTGTTCTTCGCCCTGTGTTGCCTACTGCCCGGCGCGATGTGGGGATGGGCCGGCGCACTGTTCGGCATCGGCGTCGCCATGACGATCAACCGCGCACCGCAGTTGATTGAACTGATCCGTCACGAGGACGCCTCGGGCGTGTCGGTCGGTTCGTGGGCACTGGGCGTGCTCGGTTGCTCGCTCTGGATCACCTACTACGTCGGCGCGCACCTGTGGGCGGCGTTGACGGCGACGGCCTTCGCGGGACTGGCCAACCTGTCGATCGCGGTCATGGCCAGTTCTCGCCACCGCCAGACGCGCCGGCGACTCATCGCCCAAGAAGTCTTCGCGAGCTGAGCCTTGCGATGTTCGTAGGCTGGACGTTGTCTACGTCCAGGCACAGGGAACGGGGTACGCGTCGTGACGTCACGCTTGTTGAACGACGCGCTCGCGCTCAGCGGTTCGTGGTTGGACCAACTCGACCTCTCGGCGCTCGTCGCAACCGCACTGCGGGCCGGTGACAGTGGTGACCTCGACGTCGACGTCGTGGCCCTCGGGAAGGCGTCGCG
>DAIOEY010000159.1:0-3714 GCA_036745995.1 Acidimicrobiales bacterium
AGCCGCGAGACCGACGCCCACTACGAGCGCGAACGGCACGACCTCGAACAGGTCATCAGCCAGATGAACGGCGACTACGGCGTGCTCGGCAATCCGGTGATTCACTATCTGCACCAGAGCATGGGCTTCGAGGAGTTGATGGCGCTCTACCTCGAGGCCGACATCATGTTGGTGACGCCGTTTCGCGACGGCATGAACCTGGTCGCCAAGGAGTACGTGATGTGTCGCGCCGACGGAACGGGCAAACTCGTGCTCAGCGAGTTCGCGGGGGCGGCGACCGAGCTTCGCGGCGCGTTCATTGTGAACCCCCACGACCTCGACGGCATCAAGGAAGGTATCCGGTTGGCGCTCGACGCCACCGCCAAGGAGTCAAAGTCGCGGATGTCGAGAATGCGCCGAAAGATCTTCCGACGTGACGTCTACGACTGGACCGAGGGTTTCCTCAACGCGTTGCAGCCGCCGAGTAGGTGACTCCCTCAGCGCCGAAGCACTGGCCTAGAGTTCGTCGATAAGTTCGGCAACGGATTCGACCACGCGCGACGGTCGGAAGGGGAAGCGGTCGATCTCGCGCCGTGACGCGACGCCGGAGAGAACGAGGATGGTCTCGAGTCCCGCTTCGACGCCGCCGAGGATGTCGGTGTCCATGCGGTCGCCGATGACCACGGTATTCTCGGTGTGCGCACCGAGGCGATTGAGCCCTTCGCGCATCATGATGGGGTTGGGCTTGCCGACGAAGTATGGCGCGATGCCGGTCGCACTCTCGATCAGTGACGCCATCGCCCCGACCGCAGGCAGCGTCCCTTCCGACGAAGGTCCGGTCGGTTCAGGATTCGTGGCGACGAAGTGACTGCCGTCCTCGATGAGCCGCACCGCCGTCGTGATGTCGTCAAAGGAGTAATCCTGGGTTTCGCCCAAGATGACGTAATCCGCGCTGCGACGGCTCTCGTGGTAGCCGACGTTGCGAAGGGCGTCGTGCACGCTCAACTCTCCGAGCACGAACGCCGTGCCCTGGGGTCGTTGCGAATGGACGAATTGGGCCGTGGCGAGGGCGGAAGTCCACAGCTGGCGCTCGTCGACCTCGAGACCCGTCGTCTTGAGCATCGCCGTGAGTTCGCCCGGCGTGAAGAAGGAATTGTTCGTGAGGATGAGGAACGATCGCTCCGTGGCCTCCAGCTGATCGAGGAATTTGTCGGCACCGTCCACCATCGCGCCGTCACGAATGAGCACACCGTCCATGTCACACAGCCAATTCTGAGCCAGCGTCCTCTTGTGCATACCTCCATTATGGACGCGCACATGACGCTTCGATCAGTTCGCCAGCAATTGAACGGATTCTGTCGGCCAGGCCAGTGTGTGAAGCCGCGCGTCGTGGCCGCTTTGCACGACGTCATTGCCACGGCGTCGCAGGTAGTTGGCCTACTGGCGTTGCTTACTGAACCGAGACGAGCGTGCCGATTGGCGTGTGGGGCCACACGACGCCGGCATTGGCGAAGGGCATCTCCACGCAGCCGAGGCTCTGAGGCCAGCCGTACGAACCGCGGAGGAAACCGTGCAGTGCGTCACCGCCGTTGAAGTAGGACACCCAGGGAATGCCCGGGTCGTGGTAGCTCGTGCCGTTCGGATTCGTTCCGGACATGGTGGTCGTGACGTAGTGCAGGTAGACCGGAAAGGTGCCGCTCTGGGTTGGCGCGACGGAGATTCCCGTGTTCACGAATGACGTGTACTTGAGACGACCGTTCAAGTAGAGCTTGAGCTTCTGGGGGAGTGCCTTTGAGACCAAGACGAAGTTGTACGTCATAGGGTCGTAGCGGTGCTGTAACGCCGCGACGTTGAGTAGTCCCCAGGTCCTGGTGTCCATCTGACCGGTGGTGGGCAGGTTATTCACCGATTGGAAACGCATCAACGCGCCCTCGAGGATCACGTTGTCCGTGCCGACGTGCCAGAGAGAACGCAAGATCGGTGGCAGGGATCGGAAACGCCACACGTACCTACCCGGTTGTGGCGTCGTCGGTTTCTTCAGACTCGTCGTCGTGATCGTGCGGGTACTTGACACGACGGTCGTCGTAGTGGTCGACGTGGTCGACGTGGTCGAGGTCGACGAGGGAAGTGTCGTAGTGGTCGAACCGGCCACCGTCGTCGTCGTGTCCGGCATCGTGGTTGTCGAGGTGGTCGTCGGGACCGAGGTCTTCACCTTGATCTTGACGTAGAAGGAGACGGGAAGATACCGCAGGTAGGCGAGGAGCTGGTCCTCCATCGTGAGCGTGAAGGCGGCGACCCGACTCTGTTTGGCGCTGACCACGTGTGATGGCTCGCGAGCGACGTTCGCTTGGGCGACGGGCGCGACCAGCAGGGACGCGATGACGATCGAACCGGCCGTCAACCCGCTGAGGGACCGAAAGGGGAGGTTCGCCATGGAGCAATGTTAATGGTGGGAATTGTTACAGATTCGTAACGACACGAACTTCTCCGCGTCGGCCCCAATCTTGTCGGTAGCGCAACCGAGGGACGAGTTTTCTCGAATCAGACACGGTACATTGAAGCAGTGACAACGTCCACGCGCTCCTGGCCACGCCGGGCGTTGCCCCTGGGTTTAACGAGCGTCACGATCATGACCGGCCTACTCATCGCGGGGGCGCCTGCGACGGCGACCTCGCCGACGTCGACCACGACGTCAACGACCACAACGTCAACGACCACCATCCCCACCTCCACGACCACCACGGTCCCGACGTCCACGACCACTACGTCGCCAACGACCACCACGACCATCACGCCTCCCAAACGATCAAATTTGCCCTGGCCAAAGGTCGGGAGCGCCGCGGTGCTGATTCCCCAGGTCTCCGTCGCCGCGTCGTCGCCCAATCAACCCAAGGTGCCGATCGCTAGTTTGACCAAGTTGATGACCGCGTGGGTTATCTTGCACCGACTTCCACTTACGTACGCCCAGCGCGGGCCCTGTCTCAACGTGAGCGCGAGCGACGTCGCGGCGTACGACTACGACGTGGCGAGCGGACAGTCGAACGTTGAGATCGTGCTCGGAATGAGAATCTGTGAGGGAACGCTGCTTCGCGGCCTGCTGGTGCACTCGGCGGGGGACTACGCCCAGTTACTCGTGAGCCTCGCCGGTCTCAACGACGCGCAGTTCGTCATGGTGATGAATCGAGACGCCAGAGTGTTGGGGCTGCGCCACACGCATTACGTCGACTACACCGGCATCGGACCAGGCAACGTGTCGACCGCGCACGACCAGGCGATGTTGGCCGCCGAGCTCATGGCGAGCCAATCGATCATTCGTAGCATCGTGGCGTTGACCCAGGTCGCTCTGCCGGTCGCCGGTGTCGTTGGTTCCTACACGCCGCTCATCGGTAACTATGGCGTGATCGGGGTGAAGTCCGGTTACACCAATCCCGCGGGGGGCTGTGACGTCATGGCGATCAACGTCGTGTTCCACAGGATTGTCGTCACGACGTACGCGGTGGTGCTTGGTCAACACGGTTCGAATCCCTTGGCCTTGGCGGGCGTCGCGGCGCTAGCTCTGTCACGTACGCTGAAATCGTCGCTGAAGTACTTCGCAACGTCGACGGGTGACCAGGTCAAGTGGATCGGTTGGCCGGGCGACGTCGTGCTGCCACCGCCGACTACGACGACCACGACTACGACGACGACCACGACCACGACCACGACCACGACCACGACCACGACCACGACCACGAC
>DAIOEY010000160.1:0-3693 GCA_036745995.1 Acidimicrobiales bacterium
CGACGCTGACCCCTCTCTACGAAGCGATCAGTGAGGTCGAGCCGGAAGTCTTCGCCCAGGGCGTGGTCGGTGCGCTCGAACGCGACCCCACCTTGGTGAGCGCACATCTCCATCGCCGTACCCAGACCAACGAACCGGGTCGCAGCGCGATTCTGGGACAGGTGCTGCGGGCGTTGGCGCTTCGAGGCCCGAGTGACGTCCACCTCATTGACGTTGGGACGTCGATGGGTTTGAACCTCTACCCCGACTTCTACCGGACCAACAGCGGTGATGACGACGATCTGTTGAACTTCGAGGTCCTCGGACTCGCCGGACCCCTGCTCGATTCGCCGCTGCCCGTCATCCACCATCGTGTCGGCATCGATCTCAATCCCCTCGACCCCCAGAAGAGTGACGACGTCGACTGGTTGAAGGCTTGCCTCTGGCCCGAAGAGCCCGCGCGCCGTCGACGCCTCGAGACGACGCTCGAGGCGATGACCTCCTGGCCACCGGCGTTGAGGGTGCGTGGAGCGGCCCTGGACGTCATCGACGACGTGATCGACGCGTGCCCTCCGGACGCGACGCCCGTGGTGTTCCATTCTTGGGTCGCGGCGTACTTCAGCCTCGCTGACCAGATCGCGTGGCGCGAAGCGATGATCCGTCATACGAGTTCGCGTGCCGTCTGGGCATACTTCGAGTACCCGCCGGCGGTGAAGGGGCTCGATCCGCCCGCCGCGCGGACCGCGTCGCCACGTCTGGGCGGTTCGCAGATAGTCGTCGCCGAGGACGCACGAGGTCAGGCGTCGTGGGGGTGGACGCACCCGCACGGTCGTTGGATCGCGCTCAGTCCGCCGGCTTGATCCGTTCTTGGGACAAACGAGTCGTTGATCGTTGGTACGACGGTATCCATCGATGATCGTGTGTCACGTGTAGTGACGAAAGAGGCTCAACTCTTCGTGAACCAGGGCACCACGGGAGACGTCCGTCGTTGGTAGTCGGCGTACTCCGGATAGCGCGAGAGGGTGATCTGCTCGGTGAACCTGGTGGAACCAGCGAACAGGGTCGTCAACAGCGCGGTCCCGATGACCGACCACTGCAAGGTTGAGTCGGCCGCGACCGCACCCATGAAGAAGAAGATCCACCACTGAGCCAGTTCGAAGAAGTAGTTGGGGTGGCGGCTCAATCGAAAGAGTCCCGACTGGAGGAACTGGGGGGTCGCCGGTCGACCCGCGTTGCGCTCGGCGAGCTTCCACGACTGGAACCTCCACTGTTGATTGTCGGCCACCGTCTCTGCGAACGTGCACGCGAGGAAGACGATGGCGAGGACGGCGTCGAGCGCCGAGTAGGAGGTGCCGCGGTGTTCGTATGCGGTCAGAGCGGGCAACGTGATCAGCACGAGAATGACGTTCTGGTAGAGGACGATGAAGAAGAAGTTGAAGAGTTGGAACTGCCACGAGTTCATCCGGGCACGGAGTACGGCCCACCGGTAGTCCTCGAGGCCGGTGTAGCCCCCCTTGCGGGCGAGGTTGAAGGTGAGTCGCGCTCCCCACACCGCCGCGACGACGGCCATCAGGTTCAGGCGGGCGTTCGAGAAGTGCGCAGATCCCGCGAACACCACCACGTAGATCACCGGCACCACCGACCACAGGCGATCCACCCACGAGAAATCGCTGGTGATCAGCGACGCGATCCACGCGAGGAAGGAGAACGACGCCGCGACGATGATCACGACCGAGAGCGGCGACATTCCAGAGAACCTAACGCAGTATCGGTGATCTCGGAGGCATGAAGGTGTCGAGAGCATGAACGGCAGTGGCGACGTCGCCGGTCGGTCGACAATACTGAGGCGACGATACAGACCAGCACGATGAAGAGTCGTGCCCAAGCGACGCACCCCAGGAGAGACCCATGATTCTTGACCTCTTTCGCCTCGACGGCAAGGTTGCCGTCATCACCGGTGCGGGCCGGGGCATCGGCGCCGCGAGTGCGGTCGCACTCGCCGAATGCGGTGCTGACGTCGTCATCGCGTCGAGGACCCAGGGTGACCTGGACGCCGTCGCCGCGCGGGTCGCCGCCGCTGGCCGCCGTGCGGTCACGGTCGCCGGGGACCTCGCCGACCTCGACGTCGTGCGTTCTCTCGCGGCGCTCGCCCGATCGGAGTTCGGTCGTCTGGATATCGTCGTGAACAACGTCGGCGGCGCCATCCCGCTCCCGTTTCTCGACACCACGCCCGAGTACCTCGAGGAGGCCTTTCACTTCAACGTCACGACGGCCCACGCGCTCAATCTCGTCGCGGTGCCGATGATGCTCGAACAGGGCGGCGGCGCGATCATCAACGTCTCGTCGGTGATGGGACGCGTCGCCGGACGAGGTTACGCCGCCTACGGTGCGGTCAAGGCGGCCCTGACGCACTACACCGAGTTGATCGCGAAGGACTTGGCACCGCGAATCCGCGTGAACGCGATCGCCGCGGGCTCGACCGCCACCTCCGCGCTCGAGATCGTGACGTCGACACCCGAACTCAAGTCGATGATGGAGGACCTGACGCCCCTGCACCGCATCGCCGATCCCGAGGAGATCGCGGCCGGCGTTGTCTACCTGGCGTCGGCCGCCGGCGCCTTCATGACCGGCAAGGTGCTCGAAATCGATGGCGGCACGGACGTACCGAGCCTCGATTTCGGCCTACCCGATCTCTAGAGGGATTACGGTCTCGCCCAACGACGCTCGTAGGAAACCGCTGTAGTGGCCCGTGGTCGCTGACGAGCAGTACGTTGAGGCGCTCTAACCCGTCGCCTGGGACAAGAGGCCCTGGAGGAGTGACTTCGTGATCACGGTGGCCCCGGTGGGAGCCGTGATGCTATCGGCGGCGTGGGCGACCGTCGTCGTGAGCGCGACGCTGGCGTCGCCTCCGGTACCGCGAGGCGCCGTGATCTTGATCGAGCCGCCCGTCGCCGTTGAGCCCGACATCGTCACCGCGATCTCGTACGTGCCGTTGATCGAGTTCAGATTGACCGGTTGCGTGCTCAGACTCGAGATCGTCGGGAGCAGTGCCGTCACTACTGACTTGAGCGTGCCGGTCTGTGAGTATCCGCCACCCGGCAACGTCTTGTACGGCGTCGCGGAGATGACGGACGTTATGTCGTCAAGGATCTGTCGCACGATGGCCGTATCCTTGGCCGATTGAGCCTGCGCCTTGGCCTTCGCACTCGAGGGGATGTACGAGTCGATCAGGCTCGTGGGGAGTTCGAACCAACGCCCTCCGGCGATCAACTGGATGCTCGCGATCTCAGACTGGGAGATCGTGACGCCCGGGACGGCCGACAGCGCCGTAGCGTCCAGCATTACGTACATGTTCGAGTCGACCTGGCGAATCGTGGCGAGCGATTGACTTCCGACGTTGACGGAGATTTCAGAATTGATCTTGCCAGCAGAATCCGACAGCGCCGCGCCGGTCGTGCTCGAATAACTCATGTCGAGCGAGACGACGCTCAAGACTTTCTCGACTTGCGCGGACCCGGTGCCCGACGCGCTCGCACTCAGGTGCACCTGTACGGTCGGCTGGGCGCCAAGGGACGCGACCGCTTGGTCGAGCGACGCCTTGACACCGCACGACGCGAGGCCGAGTGACGCCACGACGATCCCAACGGCGAGCACCTTCTGTTCGATCCTCCGCATGTCGACCTCTCCCTGATCGGGCACCGCGCCAATGACCTC
>DAIOEY010000161.1:0-3687 GCA_036745995.1 Acidimicrobiales bacterium
CGAGCGGCGCCAGCACCTGGTTCGTCGCTTCCACGAGGGTCGTCGCGATGCCGCGCCGCACGAGGTTCTCCGCGAGTTCAAGTCCGATGAAGCCGGCGCCGATGACGACGGCTGTCTTCGGCTCGCACTCGACTTCGCTCACCAGACGCTCGACGTCCTCAACGGTTCGCAGGGGCATCGCGCGCTCGACGCCGGGGATCGGCGGGATCACGGGCGACGCGCCCGGGCTAAGGACCAGGAAGTCGTACTTGATCTCGTAGCTCCTGTCCTTCACGAGGTCGCGCGCCGTCACGGTGTTCGTCGATGGATCGATGGCGACAGCTTCGGTGTCGACGCGCACGTCAAGGCGAAACCGCTCAAAGAGCGACGCGGGCGTCTGAAGTAGTAGTGATCCCTCTTCTTCGATGACACCACCGACGAAGTACGGCAGACCGCAGTTCGCGTACGAGACGTGACCGCTTCGTTCGAGCACGATGATCTCGGCATCAACGTCCAAACGTCGAAGGCGCGTCGCCGCTGACATTCCTCCAGCCACTCCACCGATGATGACGACTCTCATTTTTCTCCCTTACGCCAGGCTCAAGAAGAGCTTCTGAAACTTCTCCGTCATCGGTCCACTGTCGACGTCTGGATCAATGAGGCACTCCTTCAGGCTCGCCGAGATCAGGTTGAAGGCGGCGGTGTTGACCGCCTTGCTCACGGCAGCCATCTGGGTGACGATCTCCTCACACGAAGAGCCCTCGTCGAGCATGCGGACAACGGCGCCCAACTGGCCGTGAGCTCGCTTCAGTCGCTTGCTGATGGCGACGAGCTGGACGCCGTCGTCGAGCGTGTGCGTGTTCGCCAGGGCCGAGAAGCGCTCTCTCGAGGTCTCAGTCGGCGCGACATCGTGACGCCGGGCGCCAGTGCTGTCCATTGGTCTAGCGACCCTTGAAGGGCTGACCCATAAGAGGCGCCAGCAGGCAGACGTTGAGTGCTCCGGCGAACAGGGGAACGAGTCCGACGACTGACAGCGACAACCAACCCCCGCCCAGCGCAAAGCCGGCGATGATTAGTGCGATTCCGGCGAGCACGCGCGCCAGTCGCCCGACCCCTGATGACATGAACTTGATGAGACCCATGGCTCCTCCTTTTGAAGATGGGCTTGTGGCCCTCGCCTGACTGGTACGTTGATCAGTCTACGTCACCTAGTGTATACCCCCTAGGGTATACACGCAAATCATCGGAGTTGCGCTCTCCGAGGCGTCACGACCGCCATGGTGGGTTCGCAACCCTTCTTGTCGGCACGAAGGAGACACCTTCTGAATCCACGGCGTGCGCGTGTCAGCCGGGAATCGTCACCCTGGCGAACAGGAACCGCCGTGTCGACGGACGTCGGCGAGCCATCCGGTCGCCGGGTCGGGGAAGTAGTCACCCGACACGGGGTCCTGGTGGTATTCGCACGGTGCGCGACTTCCTGACGCGATCAGGGCGACCGCGTCGAGCAACTTCTGGACGTCGTCGTCGCTCGTGTTGATCCCGCAGCTCGCGCGCACGGCGCCCGGCAGCGACTGTCGGTCGCCGTGGCGTACGTTGGCTTGGAATTGGGTGACCTGGTCGTCACTCAGCCCGAGGAGACGTATCAGGTAGGGATGCGCACAGAAGCAACCGTGGCGAACACCGATGGCGAACTCAGCCGAAAGCCGCGCCGCGACCAGCGCGAAGGGGACACCGTCGACCGTGAACGCCGCCACCGGCAGCGTGTCGGTGGAGAGGTCCGGCCCGAGCACCCTCACCTTGGGAATCGCCGCCAGACCACCGCGCAACGCGCGCGCCATGCGCCGGTCGTGCTCGATGATCTCGGGCCAGCCGACGTCACCAAGCGCGTCGATCGCCGCGTGCAGGGCGATTGCCCCCACGACGTTCGGGGAACCAGCCTCCTCGCGTTCGGGCGGCGTCGTCCAGATGACCTCGTCCAGGTCGACGAGATCGACCGCTCCCCCGCCGGCGAGAAACGGGTCACCCTCGGTGAAGGCGCTACGCGGACCAACGAGGACGCCAGCGCCGAAGGGCGCGTACATCTTGTGCCCGCTCCAGACGACGAAGTCGGCGTTCGCGGGGAGGGGATGGTGCGGGGCGAGTTGCGCGCCGTCGACCATGACCGGGATTTCGCGCGAATGCGCGGCCTCGATGATCTCTCCGATCGGCGGCATCCAGCCGGTGATGTTGGACGCCCCACTCAGCGCGAGCAGTCGGGGCTTGGGCGCGAGGTCGAGGGCCGCCTCGACGTCGGCGAGCGTGAAGGTTCCGTCCGCGCCGCACTCCACGTACCGACAGGTGGCGACGCGAGACCACGGCAGCAAGTTCGCGTGGTGTTCAACGACGGTGGTGACCACGACGTCGCTGGCGTCAAGACCCAATCGGTAGACGAGGTGATTGATGGCCTCGGTGGTGTTGCGACAGATGATGGCGACGTCGTCACGGCCCTCGCGACCGGCAAAAGCCAGCGCGGCGTCACGGGCTTCCTCATACTGCACCGTCGCCAGCTGCGACTTGTACCCCGCTCCGCGGTGGATGCTCGAGTACGACGGCAGGAACTCCATGACCCGGTCCATCACCGACGGAAGGGCCCCCGTTGACGCGGCGGCGTCGAGACCCACGTAGCGACGCGACATGCCGTCCACGCAAGGAACCAGGCTTTCGTCGCCGAGAAGCCCAAGTGGGAGTTTCATGCGGGTCACCTCGACCTTCAAATTGGCGTTGACCTCATTCTGCACGCTCGTCCTCACGAACTCGAACGACCGCTGCCCGCGTCGCTCACTGCGGCGCCAGTAGCCAGCGAAAAGCCTCTTCATCACCCTGAAGTTCGAGTCGGCGCCCGAGGACCGGATTGTCGACGGCCTGGCTGACGTGCCGGTCGATGGCCCGACGCTGGCGAGTGCGATCGACCTGCACGACGTAGTCGAGTTCGGTGTCGGAACGACCGACGAACCCCGCGCCAAACTGAAGGTTCAAGGCGTCCGCGACGCGCTCGGGCAGCGTCCAGGCGAGCACCGGAAGTCCGAGTTCGCGCGCCACCGCGACGGCCGCCTCACTCGCCCGGCAGTGATCCGCGTGCCCGGTGATACCGCCCTCGTCAAAGACGAGCAGGAGATCGGCCCCCGCCCGCTGCACGGCCCGATGGATTCGCGTGTTCAGCTCGGCGAGCGGTTCGTCGGAGAGCTGTCCGTCGCGATAGTGGAGCAGCTCCACCTCAGCGACCCCGAGTTCGTCCGCCGCGGCGGCGAGTTCACCGGCTCGGACGCGTCCGAGCTCGGGGGTGTCGGCCCCGAGGGTCGACGCCTCACCATGCGTGAAGCACAGCACCGAGGTCAAGGTTCCCGATTCGTCGAACGTCGCGAGCGCCGCGCCCAGTCCGAAGCTCTCGTCGTCGGGGTGCGCGCACACCGCGAGCACCGAACGCGTCGTGGGTAACTGCTCGACCCATTGCGTCATAGAACTGTCAGTCATGTCGCTCCTGTCGTCGAATCGCTCGTACAAACAGCACGTCATCGACACTTGAGTATATACCCTATGGGGTATGTGCTAGAGTCGATGAAACCCAACTCGGCCCTACCACGTCTCGTAGTCGGCCCTATCGACCACGAGGAGATCTTCATGGAGCAGTACACGGGCGCATTGCCGCCAACCCCGACACGCGCCGTCGAC
>DAIOEY010000162.1:0-3616 GCA_036745995.1 Acidimicrobiales bacterium
CACGTACGTCACCGCGCCGCTGCTGCCGGTGACCGAGAGTTGGTCGGTGAAGGTGACTGCGGTAGCCACTGATGCCGACGCCGACGTGGGAGGGTTTTGCGTGATGGTGCCGACGGCGAGGCTGAAGGCGAATGTCCCGTTGTCGCCGTTCGCACTGGTCGTTCCGGTGGCGGTGTAGATGCCGGCCGCTAATGGGCCGCTGGTCGCAAGCAGACCGGTGCTCGAGACGGTCACTTGCGGCGCGCCGGTGCTCTGCACGTACGCGACCGGGGAGCTTTCGCCGGCGACGGCGAGTTGATTGGTAAACGTGGCCGACGAGGTCGCCGACACCGACGAAGATGTTGGACTGCTCAGCAATGGACACCGGTAGTCACCATCGAGCCCAATGGACGGATACTGAATCATGGCCACTCGACCACCGGTGAATGACGCGGACGCGGACGCACACGCCGCCTGCGCCGCAGCCAGTGTCGCGTAGCCGGTCATCCACGCCTTGGTCGCGGCGAAGGTCGATCCGGTCACCCCCATGAGGCCTATCCACTGCGAGGTTGTCGAGTACACGCCAACTGACGTGACACCGGCGCTGGCGAAGTACGCGAGTTCGCCTTGCATCACCGCGTCGTCATTCGCAAACGCCGCACTCGTTGGCCCATTGGTCGTGCGGATCGTTTCCCAGGCGTTGCCGGATTCGACGTCGAGCCACCAACGCGCTTGGGCCGCAGCCGCCGACGGCGACGGTGTGCCAATTTGCGTTTCAGCGACCACCGCGTTGTCGAACGAACCACGCGCCGCATTCCAGCCGTAGTCATAGGAGCACGCGACCGAGTTCGCCCCGAAGCAGACCTGCGGGGTCTGCTGAAGGGTTGGCCAGCTGGCGTTGTTGACCGGTCCGGGATTGGCGGTGTTGGCGTAGAACTCGGGGCTCGCCGTGAGAGTGCTCGTGGCCCACTGGAGTTCTCTCGCGAGGCACGGGTTCACGGAGAATGGGTGTCCGTCGTTCACGCCGACGATGCCAAAACCTACGGGCGTGGGAAGGTTGCTGCTGCACTGCGGGAAACTGATGTCATAGCCCAACGACGCCGCGGGTATTGCCGAACTCGCTGAAGCGAGGTCGGCATTGACGATGACACCGGTCAGCGCGAACATCGATGCAAGAAGCACTCTCATCGAAGGATTGAACACGTTAGAGAATTTTAGACCAGTGGATCCCCCTCGCCACCGGTTTCTCAAAGACTCACCAATTTCTAAAGCGGTTGAACGCTCATCACTCACTTCGACTGCGATGAGACTGCAGTAAAAGGTTGACACGTGACCAGCCGGATGGAGAGTTCGGTTGAGAGAGGGTCACCTTGGACACAAGTGAGTGAGTGACCCGGAGTTCCTCCACGTCGTCGACATTGGACGTGGTTGGTCGTCGCGAGCCATTCACCATGCCGGCGTCAACGCCCGCACCGACCGCGCGTTACGCCCAGCCCAACTCCTCGAGCCGGGGATCACTGATGCCAAAGTGGTGCGCGACTTCGTGGATTACGGTCTTTCGAATCCGGGCCTTCACCTCGTCCTCGTTGCTGCAGTAGCGACAGATCGTCGTCTGGTACAGCGTGATCCGGTCAGGCATGACGCCGCTGTAACTGTTCGGACCTCGCTTGGTGAGGGGGATGCCCTCGTAGAGTCCGAAGAGATTCTCGCCCAGTGCGGTGTCATTAACGATGATCGCCAGATTCTCTATCTTGACCGCGAGTTTGCGGGACAGCGCGGTGAGCACCTCTTCCGCCAACTCCTCGATGCGTTCGCTGGATATCTCGAACATCAGCGCAGCGCATCGGTCAGCCGGCCCAGGGCCGATGTCACGAGCCCCATCATCGGAGCCATGAAATCTCATCATCTGGACGACGCGGTTTCCGCGGTCGACCTTCGTCTCGACGACACCGAAATCGTGGTCCTGGAAGAGGCGTACCGCCCTCACGAGGTTGTCGGCTTTCGCTGAGCGATCGACTCGGCGCTCAGAACCTCACGTCACCGCTAGCGGGCGTTAGATCGGGCGTGGGATGTTTAAAGTGCCGACGCCTAGGGTGAAGCCTGTCATGATCCCCCTTTCCGTTCTCGACCTCGCGACAGTGGTGACCGGTTCATCGCCCGCCCAGGCCCTGCGCGAGACCACGATGATGGCCGTTGAGGCGGAGCGCCTCGGTTACCGGAGGTTCTGGGTCGCCGAGCACCACGCCATGCCGGCCGTGGCCAGTTCGGCCCCCGCCGTACTGATCGCCCATCTCGCCAACGCGACCTCGACGTTGCGGATTGGCGCGGGCGGCGTGATGTTGCCCAACCACTCACCGCTCGTCATCGCCGAACAGTTTGCCACCCTCGAGGCGCTGCACCCCGGACGAATCGACCTCGGCCTTGGTCGAGCACCGGGCACCGACCACATCACCGCTCGGGCGCTGCGTCGAACGGGCGACCTTCACGCCAACCGTTTTCCCGATGACGTCGTCGAGTTGATCGGTTACCTGCTGCCTCGCGAGTACCCGGTCCATCCTTCACCCGTTCCGGGCAGTGGCTACCTGCCCCAGGTGTGGCTGCTCGGCTCGTCCACGTTCAGTGCGCAGTTGGCGGGAACGCTCGGGCTGCCCTTCTCGTTCGCCTACCACTTTGCGCCCGCGCTCCTCGATCAGGCTCTCGACGTCTACCGTTCGAACTTCCGGCCATCCATCTTTCTCGGAGAGCCTCACACGATGATTGGCGTGTCGGTGCTCTGCGCATCGAGCGACGACGAGGCCCGTTGGCTCTCTGGTTCAAACGCGCTGAGCATCCTCCAGCGAAGCTCGGGACGGATGGGGCCCCTCCCGTCTCCGGAGGAGGCCGCGGCGTACCGATTTACTCCGGCCGAGTCCGCAATCGTGGACGAAACGACCACCTCGCACCTCATCGGCGATCCACGGACCGTGTACGAGGGTCTCGTTGCCTTGGCCAAGCGCACCGACACCGACGAATTCATGCTCTCCACTCGCACCCACTCCTATGAGGCACGCGCCCGTTCGTTCGCCCTCATCGCTACGGCATGGGGGCTGGACGAGCCCGTCCTCGCAAGCTGAGAACGCGAGTTCGATTCTCGTCGCCCGCTCCACAAAAAATTGGCGAAAACCCAGTAAACACAGGAGCCGTCAAATGTTCGTGGGTATACGTGGTTGCACCGTTTTGTTCCCCTTTTCGTGTCCAAATCACGCCCAAGTGGATCCGAAACGTGCCCGCGATCATGGAGAGTTGGCTGTACGAGTAGAGCGTGCGACCGAAATTCGAAGGCGATCGCGAGTGTTTACGGGTGAACCTGATTGGCGATCCGCGGGATGGCCCGCGTGGAACAGCGTTTCGTCCAAATCGCCCAGGATCGACGGAAGTTTGACGAACGGGGGTACGCTCGGTGCGCCTACCGATTGAGTTAAAGGCCCCGGCCAGTTGGCCCCGATCAACCCCACGACGCGCTCCCAGGCCCAATCTGGTTCCCTGTTAGGGCGTGACTGTGATGTACTTCATGTACCACCATGTTTCCAAATTCTTCCGATGGCAACTAAATGGCGCACTCAGCAAGTTACGTAATGACGGCCACCGGGGCTGATCG
>DAIOEY010000163.1:0-3609 GCA_036745995.1 Acidimicrobiales bacterium
GGCGTGATAAGCACCCCTCAACGGTTTGCAGGGGGAAGGGCCGCGTCGCGTTGCGTTGGGACCTCCCCACAGTCGGTCGTAGAGAGGCGGCGTAGTGAGGATCTTCTTCGCGACCGATATTCATGGCTCCGAGGTGTGCTGGAAGAAGTTCCTCAACGCCGCCGCCTTCTACAAGGCCGACCTCGTGATCCTCGGTGGCGACGTCACCGGCAAGGTCATGGTGCCGATCGTCGTCGGCAAGGGCTTCTACGAGGTCACGCTGTCGGGCGTGACCCATCACCTTGAGACCGAGGAGGAGGTCCGTACCATCGAGACCCAGATCCGCAACCGTGGGTTCTACCCGACGCGGATCTCGCCCGAGGAGCTGGCCACGCTCAACGAGGAGGACGGTTCGATCGACCGCCGCTTCACCGTCGAGATGGTCCACACCCTGGACCGGTGGCTCGACATGGCTGACGGCAAGCTCAAGGGCGGCGAGATCCCCTGCTTCGTCAACGGCGGCAACGACGACACCTTCGATATCGACCCGGTGATCGAGGCGAGCCCGTGCGTCACCTTCACCGAGGGCAAGGTCGTCGACCTCGACGGCTTCTACCTGGCCTCGATGGGCTACACCAACCCCACCCCGTGGGATACGTTCCGCGAGGGCTCCGAGGAGGACCTCGCCAAGCGGATCGACGACGTCGTGAACCAGATCCCCGACATGGACCGGGCGATCTTCAACTTCCACGCCCCGCCCTTCAACTCGGGCCTCGACGACGCACCGGCGCTCGACGAGAACCTGCGCCCGACGCACGGCGGCGCGGTGATGAAGCCCGTCGGATCGACCGCGGTGCGCGACGCCATCGCGTCGCGCCAGCCGATGCTCTCGGTCCACGGTCACATCCACGAGTCCAAGGGCGTCACCAAGATCGGTCGGACCCTGGCGATCAACCCGGGCAGTGTCTACACCGACGGCGTCCTGCAGGGCGCCGTCATCGATCTCAACGAAAAGAAGAAGAAGGTGACGAGGTACATCCTCGTCAACGGCTGAGAGCGCATCGTCAACGACAAGGGGGAGTATGTCAATCAAAGAGGATTCCGAGGGAGTAGGGGGGAAGTCGGCCGGATCCGAAGCACCGACGCTCTTTCTTCGAAAAGCGACCGGCTTGGTGCGCGGGTGGAGCGTGCGCGACGCGATCATCTACGCCTGCCTGTCGACGAACATCATCACGCTGGGCATCTACGAGTTCTCGTTCAACTCGTTCATCCCCAAGGGTCAGCTCCTCACCGGCGTGATCATCTCGGCGGTGTGGGTCTCGTTCCTGGTGATTGCCTACACCGGCCTGATCGTCACGATCCCGAGGGCCGGCGGTGACTACGTCTGGCAGAGCCGGATCCTCGGTGGGCCCGTCGGCTTCGTGTTCTCCGCGACCGGGTGGTGGTTCATCCTGTGGCTCTGGGCACCGATCTATGGGACCGTCCTCAACGTCGAGCTGATCCAGCCGCTCTTCTACACGATGGGCTGGAAGGGCGCCGCGGCGTACTTCGGGACCCACAACGGCTCCTTCACGATCTCGATCATCACGATCGCCCTGGCCGGGACCTTGGTGTCACTCGGCATGAGCGGCTACGCGAAGATTCAGAAGTGGTGCTTCGCCGGCGGCATGCTCGGATTCCTGGTGATCGTAGCCCTGCTGCTCTTCTCCTCACACGCCAGCTTCGTGAACTCGGTCAACCTCGAGGCCCACAAGTACTTCGGGACCTCCAACTACTACGGCGCGACCCAGTCAGCCGCCAAGGCTCTTTCCTACGCCGCTCCGCACTTCGGTCTGAACGCGTGGGGAGCGAGCTTCGCACTCGTGCCGATGCTCATGTTCTACCTGTTGTGGCCGAACTGGGGCTCGACGCTCTACGGCGAGGTGCGCGGGGCGAGCGACTTCAAGCGGGTCTTCACGGGAATGTTCTCGGGCCTGTGGCTGACGGTGGCGCTGTCGGTGGTGTTCCTGCTCCTGATGGCCAAGACCGTCGGCTGGGGTTTTTACAACAACGCGAACGCGACGTTCTGGGGCGGCAAGGGGGCGATTCCCATCTGGCCCTACCCGATCATGTTGGCGGGCTGGCTGGTTCACAGCACCGTGTTCCAGGTGGCGCTGATTCTGCTGATGAGCCTGTGGTTCTTCGGCTGGGTGGGAACGCTCTTCCTCTCGTCCACCCGGGTGATCTTCGCCGCGGCCTTTGACCGCGTGCTGCCGGACGCGGCGGCCACGGTCTCAGAGAAGCGCAAGGTCCCCGTGGCCTCGCTCTTTCTCATGCTGCTGCCCGCGGTGGGACTGAGCGCGATCTACGCCTACTCGGCCAAGTTCGTGACGTACACCCTGGACGCGACGCTGGTGATCGCGGTGACCTACATGGTGAGTGCGTTCGCGGTCATGATCCTGCCGTGGCGCAGGCCCGAACTCTGGGCGGCCTCAGCCGCGAGCCGGTTCAAGATCGGCAGCGTGCCGATCGTGCCGGTGGCCGGACTCATCACGATGGGCCTCATCATCTTCAACCTCTACGAATGGCTGAAGAACCCCGCGTACGGCGTCAACAATCACGGGTCGCTGGTCTTCATGGCGTTGATGTACCTCTTGGCGATCGTCGTGTACGTCATCGCGAGACTGATCCGCAAGCGCCAAGGCATCGACCTCGGCCTCATCAACAAGGAGATCCCCGTCGAATAGACGGCTGGCTCGCCGAGCGGTCGTGCCCCGGTTGCCAGTTAATCGGGGCACGACCGGGGGAGGGGTCGTGACGGATCACCCGCGGCTCACTCGTTCGGCGATTGGTGAGCGGAGCCGGTACTTTTGGTGCAACGCAACCGGTTCGAAGGAAGGCTCCGATGGATAACGATTCAGTGCGCGTCGTCGAGAACTTCATCGACGGTCGTTCGGTGGCGGCCAGTTCCGATGAGGTGATGGCGGTCGTCAACCCGTCGACGGGAGAACCGATCGCCGCCGTGGGCGCGTCGACGAAGAGTGACGTCGACGCGGCGGTGCGGGCGGCGTCGCGGGCGCTTCCCCAGTGGTCTGGCCTCACGCCGTCCGAGCGCGCCCGCCGACTGCACCAGCTGGCGGACCTGTTCGAGCGTGAACTTTCGAGATTCGCGGACCTCGAGGTACTCGATACCGGCAAGCCGTGGTCGAGCGCGCACGACGTCGAATTTCCCGCCATCGCCGACGCCCTTCGCCACTTCGCCGGCGCCGCGCGCGTGAGCACGGGTCAGACGGGCGCGGACTACGCGCCTGGTCACTCGTTCTACCTACGCCGTGAGCCGCTCGGGGTCGTCGGGGCGATCACCCCGTGGAACTACCCGCTGTGGCAAGCGGTGTGGAAGATCGGGCCGGCCCTGGCGGCGGGCAACACCATCGTCGTGAAGCCCTCGGAGAACACGCCGCTCACGACGTCGGCGTTCGCCGAGCTCGCGGCCGAGGTGTTGGCTCCGGGCGTGCTCAACGTCGTGCACGGTCGCGGTGCAGTCGCCGGTGAAGCGCTCGTCGAACATCCCCTGGTGTCGCTCGCGACCTTCACCGGTTCGACCAGGGCGGGCCGACGCGTCGCCCAGATCGCCGCTCAAACTCCCAAGCC
>DAIOEY010000164.1:0-3584 GCA_036745995.1 Acidimicrobiales bacterium
TCCCAACCTTCCGAGACCAACTCGCGCCGACCGGGTAATGCATCTCGGACAAGGTTGACTCGTATGTCCTTCACCGAAAGTGAGGATCAGAGTGCCTAATTTCTCTTAGGCGCCCCGGTGATGGTCCGGCCGGTCGTCAGCGTGTCCGCCAGATCGAGTTCAATCTCGTCACCGTGAACTGTGTCGTTGGCCGCGCCGGAGAATTCGAACTCGGTCAGGAGCGTGTCACCAGCGGCTTGTAGTACTTCGTCACCCTGGGTGTCCTCATCCACGTCGATCTCCCTCGTCGGTATCCTGGCGCTGAACCCCGTCGCCAGATCTTCGGCGTCGACCGACCCCTGGAGGAACTCTTCCTCGTCCTCGTCGAGCAGGACCGCGTTCAAGGAGGTCTCCTCTTCCTCTTCCTCGCTGAGTTCCCTGAAGATCTCGTCTTCCAGTTCGAACTCTTCCTCGTCCATGTCCCTGACGCCTCATTCCCCGCGCTCGTCGATTTCAAAGCCGGTCCAGATGCACGCGCCGCCGCATGATCCGACTGTCACGGCCGCTACGTAGCGTCAGGCCCTCTGACCTCATGGTATCGGAGAAGGATGACTCGCACCGAGGGGTGGAGGCGGTGCGCCTTCGAGGAAAGTGAGTACCAAATTCGAGTACGGAGTATCGATTACTTCGTGCCGCTGATGAGTGTGGCGTCAGATCCTGGGAAGTAGAGGTCTTGCCGGTCGCTGTCGTCCCACTGGACGACGTACGGCGGTTCCCCACCTTCATGGTCAATCTTGAGAATGACGCAACGACGGTCAGACTGCCCAACACGATGCCCTCGAACAAGTATTCGATCACCGACTTTTGCGAACATGACGCCTCCGATCCATGACCTCACTACGCTTCTGTCTATGTCGCGGACGCAGCTTGCACCAGAGGCATAAGTCCCGGCTTGAGACGGCGAGACCTTGATCGAGTGGCGCCCACCTTTGACGCCGACCAGTCAATCGCCGCGATAAGGCGTCAACTATGGTTCGTGGTCATGAGACGTCGGGCCCCCGACACGAGGCGGTGGTGAGCAGCACGCCGAGAAGGTTGGCTACCGAATCGGACCGCCTGGCACCTTCACGTCGAGAGGTTCCTCCTACGGGTTCGCATCGTTGGTGCCTCGGCAAGCGTTGGCGTTCACTCACACTGCATCCGAGACTCCATTCATTCATGCATCGCCGGATCATTTCCCAGCATTCCTGCGGGCGCTACGCGAGGCCAAAGGCAGACAACGTGCGACTGCTTGGTCCCGCGACGCTCACTCGACAAACCACACGTGTGCACCGCTACACGTGGAATGAGCACTCATGAGCACAGTTGTCGTGTTGCTCGTCGCCGTAGCGCTGATTGCCTTTGTCCTCTATTGGTCAAGCCGTTACGGGGTCCGGGGGAGGAGCGCCGGAACGTCGCTTCGGCGAGGACCGGGTGCGCACACGACGTCGACTGGTCGGCCAAAGATCTCTTACGCGACGCGTGATGAAGCCGCGGCGAGTGCTCGATTGTTGACGGCGCGCGACGGCGCGCCGATGAGCGCTTATCAGTGCGGCACGTGCGCCAAGTGGCACGTGGGCCACTAGAGGTAGGAAGCGGCGAGTGCTCCAGTGGACGCGTGCAGTTATCGTCGGGTCTGCAACCCACGCGAGGGCGGCTCTGGTTCAAACTCTCCTCTTGCGGCGACCGGGAATTTTCCCGTGCAGCGCAACCCGGTTTCTCGGTCGACCGGGATTGAAATCGATGGCGGCGAGGAGGTCGAGGCGAACAGCGGATCACAACACTCCGTCGTTCACGTGCGGTACCGTACGAAAAAGAGGAGAGGCGTGCGACGATTATTCACCCTGCGACGACTGGCCAGCGCGGCAACCGCAATCGTGCTCGCAATCACCTTCTCGTCAATCTCGACCGCTGGTGCGTCGACCGAGACCGTGACGTCGGGGGGCTTGACCGCAACGTTCACGTACCACGGAATCTATCCCCAATCACGCACATCTCATCTCACGATCTCGATGAGCGGCCAGATGCTCTACGACCAGGTAGTCCGTTCAGCCTGGTGTGGCAACGAGTGCTCACCCAACGTGATTGCGGGTGCGCGAAGCGTTCTCCACGTCGTTCGTCCGCAGGCCGAGGGACAACTCGCCGTGGTGCTTGATCTCTACAGCGGTGGGGCACACTGCTGCTCGGTCGAACAGGTGTTCTCGTTCAACGCCAGTTCGCGGACATTTGAGAAGCGCGAGCGGAACTTCGGCGACCCCGGGGTTCGAATCGTCAATCTTGGTGTTGGCGGAAGTGTCGACTTTCTCAGTGCCGACGATGCCTTCGCGTACGCCTTCACGGACTACGCGGCGTCGGGCATGCCAATCGAGATCCTCAGTTTCTCCCACCACTCCTTTCACAACGTCACGCGGTCGTTTCCGAGTCTCATCGCGAAAGATGCCCACGAGTGGATGAGGGCCTTCGACGCGCAGTCGGGCGGCCGCTACCGGGACACGGTCGGCGTCGCCGCCGCGTGGGCCGCCGATGAGGACATGCTCGGGCATTCCACTGCAGTGACGAGTTTCCTGTCCGCGCAAGTGCAGGAAGGCCATTTGAACAGTCCGCTCAGTCCCGTGGAGCCGAGTGGTCAAAAGTTCGTGATCGAACTTCAGAAGTTCCTTCGCCAACACGGCTACGTCAATGGGCACGTCTAGAACCTGACGCATCACCGCACGCGTAGGGCCAGTGAGGCCGAAACGTGGTGGCTCGATTGTCCTCGTGCCAATCGCGACGTTCGTGGCGTTAAAGAGAAAGGATGAAGGCGATCAGGTGGAGGGGCTCGCTCGCTGAGTAGGGCTCTCCGGTGAACCAGACGTCCATTTCCGGAGCGGACTGGAAGCCGAGTCTCTTGTACAGTGCTTGAGCCTTCACCATGACCGGCGTCGAGTGGAGGATTACCCGTCGTCGGTCTTGCGCACGAGCTCGAGCAATACACGTCTCCACCAGGGCGCGTCCGACACCGGTGCCCTGGCAAGCCGGGTCCACGGCGAGCATGCGAATACCGGCACCCTCGGGATCGTCGAACTCGCTCATGGACCGTTCGGCGTCGGGTACGTACGTCACACCGCCCACGAGCGCGCCTTTGTCGTCGAGTGCGACGTAGACCTCGCTGTCATGGTCGCGACCGGCGACGTCGTTGAGTTCGGCCTCGTAGGGTCCGAGGGACGCCACTCGCTCCAGGTCGCGATAGGCCTCAACCGTGATTCGACCGAGGGTCTCTCGTTCGTCAGGTTGAACCCGTCGGATATGCATCTCAGTGCGGAGCCTATTGCCGATGCGTTCAGAAGTGTTCGAATGTCTCTGGAGCGACGATCCAGCAAGCGCCCGGGGCCACGTGACACCTCGGTGATGTCGGATGCTTAAACCCAGTTGACGACTGCCTAGTGTGACATGTCGCTGAGCACATCCAGGTCCACGAACTCCGGGGCTCCGTCGGCGATCTCCTTCATCGTGTCACTCAGGTCCTTCAACAACTCGGCGCGGCGCGGATCGCTCTCGCGCGCTCGTGCCTTCTCTTCACTCTCGAA
>DAIOEY010000165.1:0-3488 GCA_036745995.1 Acidimicrobiales bacterium
GCCGTGTTCTTGGAGACTGAACAGGAGCCAGATGCACCACGGGCCGAAATCGGCGTCTTCAAGGTCAATGCGAACCATCAGCTCGTCGGCCCCGAGGTCGATCCGTTCCCTAGCGAAGGCCCACCACCTCTCCGCATCGCCCTCGAGGAGCGCGGCGAAGTCGCCCTCGTGGGCCGCCTGGATGGCTTGAGAGACATCGCTGGCGACGCTGAACCTCTTGTGCACCGAGCCTCCCTTCGATGGTCAGTAGTTCATGGGGACTCAACACCACTTCCTAACCGCGACCAATTCTGCCATCAGAGAACGTCTTGGCGCCGATACGAATCGTCACGCCGACATCCAACTGGACATTCGTCAGATGGTAACGCCCATGCATTGCGGTGAGACTTCAAACAGAAATCTGGCGGCCAAGATGTACAGAATCGGTCTGTCAGAACGCCTCTCGATTGTCTCCGAGCACTTGTACAGTGTCGACATGACCCAGACCAACTCCGCCTCGTCAAAGAGAACTGAGGCGCTCGAAGCTCTCAGCGAGGAGGATCACGTCTGGCTCGCCGAGCGTCTTGTCGAATATCGCGAACTCCTCGAGTACTTGCACGCAAATTGAGAGTCTCGTCGCTCGAGACTGTTGTTGCCTTCAACCACTCAATCCATAAGGAAAACGAGCGGATTGATGACTCGAGCGACGGCGTATTGGGACTTTTGTCGGTCAATAAGTCACGGGCACTCTCGGGAACTGCTACTCCCCGACTGGACATAGACAGGTGTGAGTGTGCCCGAGAGCCCTAGCGACGTTGAGTTGTGGGAGCGTGCCGCCGCGCACGATGGTCCGGCCTTCGGCCAGCTATTTGAGCGCCACTCCCAAGCGGTTTATAACCACTGTTTCCGACGAACGGCCTCTTGGTCGTCGGCCGAAGACGTGACGAGCGTCGTGTGGGCTGAGGCTTGGCGGCGCCGCAAGGACGTACGACTCCACGGCGATTCGATCCTGCCGTGGCTCCTCGCCGTAGCAAATAACTGCCTGTGCAATTACCGAAGGTCACAGCGTCGTTACCGGAATCTCTTGATCAAATTACCACCCGCTTCGACCATCGACTTCGCGGAGGAGACCGTTTCGCGTCTCGATGATGAACGCCGAATGGCCGAGATCTTGTCGGTACTGGCGGATCTGCGAATCGAGGATCAAGAGGTCATCGCACTGTGCAGCTGGGCCGGACTGAGCTACGCCGAAGCGGCCTCCGCCCTTGGCGTACCAATCGGCACGGTGCGCTCTCGACTGTCGAGGGCGCACGGTCGCCTTCGCGCGACTCTCGCAAGCCCACCCGACGACACGACCTTCGCTGACAATCCTGCCCCTGCCCTCAACCTCGCTGATAAGGAGAGTCGAAATGAACATCGTTGACGACGTACCGGGCCCTCGCCCGATGCGCACGGCCCATCGAGTCGCCCTGCGCCGAGAGATCGAAACGATGGTCGCGCAAACACCGCGTCGATGGCGTCGATCGAGCGTCGCTATCGCGTTCACGCTGGTGACCGCCGCCGGCGGTGTCGGCGTCGCCGCAGCGGCGTACGCCCATTACCAAAGGGTGAGCAACCTCACGACCGCGCACTGTTACAGTCTCCCCCAACTCGGCGACAACGGCACCACGATCGCCGTCCTTAATCCGTCCACCGGTTCATCCCGAGTGGTCGACGCGCTGGGTAGCTGCGGAATGCTCTGGCGTGACGGTTTCTTGTCGCCGGGAGTTTCGTCCATCGTCCGCGTGACGCAGACGACGACGGTGCACCAGGTGCCGAACTTGGTGGTCTGCACGATGCCCGACGGAACCGCAGGCGTCTTCCCGGGCACCGCCGTGACGTGCGCCAACCTGGGTCTGGCAGAACCCGATACCAGCACCACTATTCAATGACGAAACGAATGAGCGTTCGTGCTTTGGACGATTGTCTGCCGATTTTAGGTTGTGAGATAACCAAGTTCGCTCAATGCGAGGTCGCGAAGGAGCGTGAATACATCACGACGTGATGGGCCAACCTGCGGAGGACTCCGTCCTGGGTGCGATAGTTTCACGGTGTCAGCAGTCGTGGAGGACCGTATGTCGCTAGAGAATTTTGCACGCTACCCATTGATGTTCGGCCCCTCGCCCATCCACCGACTGGACCGACTCAGCGAATACCTCGGCGGCGCGACCGTCTGGGCCAAGCGTGATGACGTCAACTCCGGTCTTGCCTTTGGCGGCAACAAGGTCCGCAAACTCGAGTATCTCGTCGCCGACGCCCTCGCCCAGGGTTGCGACACCCTGGTCTCCATCGGTGGCGTCCAGTCGAACCACACCCGTCAGGTCGCGGCCGTCGCCGCGAAGACGGGCCTCAAGTGCGTGCTCATCCAGGAGAGCTGGGTCGACTGGCCCGACGTCACCTACGACCGGGTCGGCAACATCCTGCTCAGCCGGCTCATGGGTGCCGACGTGCGCCTCGTGCGCGCGGGCTTCGGCATTGGTTTCAAGGAGAGCTGGGAGACCGCCATTCACGAGATCAAAGAGCGCGGCGGTAAGCCGTACGCGATTCCCGCGGGGGCGTCGGACCATCCTCTCGGCGGACTGGGCTTCGCCGGATGGGCCCTCGAGGTCGAGCGCCAGGAGGTGGAACTCAGGGTCGCCTTCGACTACGTGTTCGTCTGTTCGGTGACTGGTTCGACCCAGGCTGGCATGATCGCCGGCTTCGCCGTCAACAGCCTGCCGCGCAAGGTGATCGGCATCGACGCTTCAGCGAAGCCCGCCGAGACCCACGAGCAGATCGCGCGCCTCGCGCGCAACACCGCCGCCCTCATCGAAGTGGGGCGCGAGATCGACGACGAGGAGATCATCCTCGATCCGCGCTATCACGCCGGGACCTACGGCATCCCCGACGAGCGCACGCTCGAGGCGATGCGGCTAGGTGCCTCCCTGGAAGCCATGATCACCGACCCGGTGTACGAGGGCAAGTCGCTCGCCGGCCTCATCGACATGGTCCAGCGTCACGAGATCGAAGAGGACGCCAACGTCCTCTTCGCGCACCTCGGTGGTCAGCCCGCGATCAACGCCTACGCCAGTCTCTTCGTCTGACGATCAGGCAATCGTTCATGAAGAGCGTCGGTAGGCTCGGGTCGTGAGCCCACCTCGCCTGCTCGTCAGTGTGCCCGACGGACAACTGCGCGACGCACTCGACCCCCTGCCCGCGAACGTCGAGTTCATGGAGTGGGACATGACGTCGCCCGCACCCCTCGACGCCATCGACATCGTCGTGCCGCCGTACCTCAAGACCTTGAAGGTGCTGCACCGACTCGCCGACGTGCGCACGCGCCTCGTCCAGAGCCAGTCCATTGGCTACGACGGCGTCGCCGAACTACTGCCGCCCGGTATCACTTTCGCGAATGCCGCCTCGGTCCACGAGACGTCGGCGGCGGAACTCGCGCTGGCCCTGATCCTCGCGTCCCAGCGCGGCATTCCCGA
>DAIOEY010000166.1:0-3487 GCA_036745995.1 Acidimicrobiales bacterium
CAGGACACCGCGCGCAACATGAGCATCCTCGAAGCCGAGTGGCCGCCGCGCGACGCGCCCGACCCCGACCCGCTGGGCGAGGTCGTCTTCGACGTTGACCCGGTGTTCCTGGCGATGAAGGACCTCAAATCCCCGTACCTGACGGGCGGACCGGACACGACCGAGGAGTACCGCGAGCGCGTCGAGAAGGGCTCGGGTGTCGCCGAGGTCAACGGCGCGGCCGTGCCGCTGCTGATCGGCGACTCGACGTGGGGGATCCTCGGATTCATCCACTTCAACAGCCACCCGTGGGTGACGGCCGAGATCAACGCCCTCCAGGCCGTCGCCTCGATGCTCGTCCAGCTCCAGGCGCGCATCGACGCCGAGGAGCGCATCATTTTCAACGCGAATCACGACGAGTTGACGGGGCTGCCGAACCGACGCGCGTTGATCCACGAGCTCAAGACCCGCCTCGACGCGCGTCGCAACACCGCCGTGATGGTCATCGACCTCGACCGCTTCAAGGTGATGAACGACTACCTCGGCCACGCCAACGGCGACCGGCTCCTGATCACCATGTCCGACCGGATCCGCACCAGCATCAGGACCAACGACTTCGCGGCCCGTTTGGGCGGCGACGAGTTCGTGTTCCTCGTCGACAAGGCCCGCAGCGAGATGGAAGTGCTCGCGACCGCCTACCGCATTCTCGACATCATCTCCGAGCCGGTCGACCTGGTCGGACAGCAGGTGAGTCACACCGCCAGCATCGGCATCGCCCTCGCCGAGGCCGGCTCGCAGAGCGGCCTCGAGCTCCTCGGTTGGGCCGACGTCGCGATGTACGAGGCCAAGGCCCGCGGCCGCAACCAGGCGGTCGTCTTTGACGCCCAGCTGCGCGAGGTCGTCAACGAGCGCTCGCGTACTGAATTGATGCTCCAAGAGGCCATTGAGGGTGACGGTCTACGACTGCACTTCCAGCCCGAGGTGAACATTCGCACGGGCGAACTGCTCGCCGTCGAGGCACTCGTGCGTTGGGAGCACCCGACGAGGGGCCTGCTCGCGGCGTCGGAGTTCATCAAAGTCGCCGAGGAGAGTGGTCTCGTGACCAACATCGGACGATGGGTGTTCGCCGAAGCGTGCCGCCAACTTGGCGAGTGGAGACGTGAGTACCCGGACCTCGAACTGGTGGTGCGGGTCAACATGTCGCCGGCCGACTTCAAGATCGGCGACCTGCTCGAGTTCGTCGAGGGTTGCCTGACCTCGAACGACGTCCCGGGCGAGCGCCTCTGCATCGAGATCACCGAGCACGCGGTGCTGGGCGATCATGCCAAGACCGACCGTCTCTTGAAGGGATTCCAGGCGCTCGGCGTGGAGATCGCGCTCGACGACTTCGGTACGGGCTTCGCGTCGATGACCGAACTGAAGAACCTGCCGGTGAACTTCCTCAAGTTGGACATGAGCTTCGTTCGCGGCATCACGACCGATCCCTACGACACGGCGATCGTCGAATCGATCATCCGCCTGGGCAAGGCGTTGCACCTCGGCGTGATCGCCGAGGGCATCGAGGATCGTGCTGTTACCGAGAAGTTGCTCGAATTGGGTTGTTTCCGCGGCCAGGGGTACCTCATCTCGCGTCCCGTCGCGGCGAAGGATCTGGCGCCGCTGTTGCGGGCTGGCGCGGTTTCCCCATCATTGCTACGGTCTGTGGACCTGGTAACTGATATGGCGGACATGCCCTTGTGAATACGATGAATGATTCGAGCGTTGACGCGCTCGAAGAAGAGAATGAGCTTCAACCAGATGAGCAGGTACCTGTGACTTCTCCGAACGGCGCGACCCCCGAAAGCGTGACGCCGTCCGGGGAGCACTACGAGCCGTGGCTCTTTCAGACGATGCTCAACGAGTTGTCCGAGAGTGAGCTCGGGATCGGATTCATCTACACGGTGCTCGACCAGCTGGCGGCACGCTACGAACTGAGCGACGCCGTCGTGGTGCTCGCGCACGATTCGTTCGGCACGCAGAGTTTTCGTTTGGGCGGCCAAACGGTCACTCCCGAGATCACGGACGGCATCGGCACCGAGCCCGGTGTCTACTGCGATCCCGACGTCGTGTCCGAGGTCGAGTGTGACGCCGTGCGCACCGCGTGTCAACTCTCACTCTCGTTGCACCTGGCGAGGTTCAGCGCCACGCACGACGCGCTGACCAACATCGCGAACCGGCGCAACTTCGACTCGGCACTCCAGATCGCGTCGGCGCGCAGCGCCCGATACGGCTGGGCCTTCACCCTGATCATCATCGACCTCAACGACTTCAAGGAAGTCAATGACCGATTGGGTCACGACGCGGGCGACGACCTGCTGCGCCAGTTCGGCTTCGCTCTTCGACGTGCGGTGCGCAGCGGTGACATCGCCGCGCGCGTCGGCGGTGACGAGTTCGCCGTGATCTTGAGCAACGCCGAAGGTCACGAGTCCTCGGGGTTCACCGAGCGGCTCCGCGCGTACCTCTCTGCGGCGGGCAACTCCGTCGAGTTCACCATCGGCACGGCGACGTCACCTCGCGATTCGACCGATCCGAGCGAGTTGAAACGAATCGCTGACACCCGACTCTACGAGAAGAAGGGCGTGAAACACCGATGATGTCGCGCACCGAAGAGGATTTTGAACTTGAGTTGCGCTCGCTGCCGGGCGTGATGAACGTTGGCATCAGCCATCGTGACAACGGAGACGTCGACGTCGTGACCCTCATCGTGTCGGGACAGGATTCGACACAGACCCGCAACGCCGCTTCCCAGATCGGAACCCTCTACTACCCCGACGCCGTCGTGATCGTTGACGACGCGAAGACCGCGTTGGCGCCACGCGAAGGCGAAGGGCCGCGCGTCGCGCTGGTGCGAGCCGATTTCAACGCCTCCGACGGCGTCTGCGAAGTCCAGTTGAGTTACGCGGGGCGACCCGGTGTCGGTCGTGCGGGAAGCGGGCCGCTGATCGGCGGCGCCCAGGCGACGTTGGCAGCGTTGCGCGACCTCGGCTTCACTGTTCCCTTCTCGTTGATGGCGGTCGTGAACGTCGCCACCGTCAACAATTGGCCGGTGATCGTGACGCTCAGGTCGTTGACCGACGACGCCTATCGCTTTGGCATAGCCGAGTCGGACGAGGACCTCGTCTCGGCCGCCCGCGCGACCCTGGACGCACTGAACCGGTTCCTCTCGGGACTCGAAGACCACGGCTGATCCGTTCACGCTCCGGCCGATCGCCAACGCGTGCAGCAGTGAATCACCTGGACGCCGATAGCGTGGACGCGTGCAGCTAGACGTCTACCGGAGTTGTTCGCGCCAGGAGAAGCGAGAGGTTCTGAACACCTTCTGGCGATCGTCGAGCCACGAGTCCTCGCGGATCAACGAGGCGGCTCTCCAGTACGGACCGTACGCCGCCGCGTGCCTGTTCGTCATCGTCCTTGAAGTCGTGCCCCTACTGGCCGTGTCGATCCGCCGCGGCTACGCGTGGAGCTGGTT
>DAIOEY010000167.1:0-3454 GCA_036745995.1 Acidimicrobiales bacterium
TGGCCGGCAAAGGCGTGAAGCCGAGTAAGTGCGCCAGTCCGGTGTACGGCAGCACGGCGCCGACCAGTGCGGCGCTCGTCGGCACGATCAGCATTGCGACGCTGGGGCGCGACTTGAAGAAGGGAACCCTGCGCGTGCGGATCACGTACACGACCAGGGTCTGGGTGGCGATCGATTCGATGAACCAGCCGGTGCGAAAGCCGACGTGGCCTGCGTGCAGCACCGACAGCATCACCCAGAACGTCAAGAAGTCGAAGATGGAGCTGATCGGCCCGAAGATCGACATGAACCGGCGGATGAACCTCATGTCCCACGCCGCGGGACGCGCCAGTGCCTCGACGTCGACGCGGTCGGTCGGGATCACCAGTTGGCCGGCGTTGTAGAGCAGGTTGTTGAGAAGTATCTGGCTCGGCAGCATGGGCAGGAACGAGAGGAACGCCGACGCGCCGGCGGCGCTGAACATGTTGCCGAAGTTCGACGACGTCGCCATGAGGACGTACTTCATGGTGTTGGAGAAGATTCGACGGCCCTCCATCACGCCCTCGGCGAGCACGTCGAGGTCCTTGTCGAGCAGCACGACGTCGGCGGCCTCCTTGGCGACGTCGGTGCCCGAGTCCACCGAGATTCCGACGTCGGCGTGATGCAGGGCCACCGCGTCGTTGACGCCGTCACCGAGGAACGCGACGTCCTTGCCGGTGCGCCGCGCCACGTTGATGATGCGCGACTTCTGGTCGGGACTGATGCGCGCGAACACGGTGGTGGCCAGGATCGCCGCGGACAGCTCGTCGTCGCTCAGCGGTTCGAGGTCGACGCCGTTGAGCATGCCCGTGCTGGCGAGTCCGATCTGCGAGCAGACGTTGAGTGCGACTTTCCCGTTGTCACCCGTGATGATCTTGACCTCGACGCCGAGACGTTCGAGCTTCGCCAGCGACGCGCCGGCGTCGGCCTTGACCCGGTCGGCGAACACGAGGAAACCCTCGAAGGTGAGTCCGTGCTCGGCGTCGAGGTCGAGCACGGTCGTCGACACGGCGACACGGCTCGCCAGCGCGACGACGCGCTCGCCGCCATCGAACAGCGTCTCGAGTAGTTCGTGGATCGAGGCGGGAACGTCGTTGCAGCGGGTCAGCACGACCTCGGGCGCACCCTTGGTGACGATCAGCGTTCCGTGGGCACCGGTGTCGACCAGCACCGAGACCATCTGGCGCTCGTGATCGAACGGCAGAACCGCTCGTCGCGTAAAGTCCGCCACCTTCGCGCGCACGTCCGGCGAGCCGGCGACGGCCCCGCTCGTCCACAGCGCCTGATCCAGGGCGTTGCCGCCGACGGGCCCGTGATCACTCATCGTCGCCTCGTTGCAGACGAGACCCAACAGCAGGGCGCGCTGGTCCTCGGTCCCCAGGACGCCCAGGCCGCGCTCGAACGTGATCATCCCTTCGGTCAGCGTGCCCGTCTTGTCGGTGAACAGGATCTCGATATTGCCGAGGTCCTCGATCGCGACGAGCCGTTTGACGAGGACCTTCTTCGCCGCCAACGCCTTCGAACCGGACGAGAGGCTGACCGTGACGATGGCGGGCATCATCTCGGGAGCGATGCCGACCGCGATCGCGAGCGAGAAGAGGAGCGCCTCGATCAGTGGTCGCGACAAGACGACGTTGATGATGAAGATAAAGGCGGTGAGTAGCGCCGCGACCAGGAACAGGAATCTGGAGAACCGCGACAACCCGACCTCGAAGGCGGTCTGGCCCTGTTGCTCACTGAGTCCGGCGGCAATCCGGCCAAACGCCGTGCGGGTACCGGTTTCGACGACGACGGCGACGCCCGAGCCCTCGTGGACGACGGTGCCCATGTAGGCGCAATCCGCGAGGTCGCGGTCGTCCTCGCCGTGGCCGGCCTCGATGGTCTTGGCGACCGGCATCGATTCTCCGGTCAGCACGCCCTCGTCACATTCGAGCTCATGGACTTCGAGCAGGCGCAGATCGGCCGGCACCAACGCGCCGAGGTGCAAGGTCACGACGTCGCCCGGCACCAGGTCGGCGACCGGTACCTGGACCGGCTGGCCGTCACGGCGTACTTCGGCGTCCTGGCGAATGCGCGCGCGCAGCGACGCCATGGCCCGCTCGGCGGCGTATTCGTTGAAGAAGCTCAGTCCGACGCTGAGCGCGACGATCACGGCGATGATGATCGCGTTGGTCGCGCCACCGGTCAGCCCCGATACCAAGGCGGCACCGAGCAACAGGAGCAGAATCGGGTTGCGCAGCTGCCGCCACAGGATCAAGGACGGCCTCACCCTGTGCACCTTCAACAGGTTGGGCCCGAAGTGCACCGCACGTTCGGCCGCTTCGCTCGACGTCAGTCCATCTCGACGGCTGGCCAGTCGAACGAGCACCTCGTCACTGGTCAGGAGAGCGGCGTCGGCCAGCGACAGATCTGCCGGAGTCGTTGGCACGGCGTCTTGCACGTCGTCAGTCTTGCCGACGGCCGAGGACTCCTCGTACTCTTGGGGGCGATTGCCGATAACCCTCGCGCGAGGTCGCGGTCGAAAATGTGACCTTGGTCCTTACCTGGGGCGTACCGGAGACGGGTCAACGCGTGTAGGGCTTGAGCATGGAACGTTTTGACGACCGCGACGACGCGGGTCGCCGCTTGGGTATGGCCCTCGCGGCCTGGCGATTGGACCCGAGCGTCGTGGTCGTGGGCCTGCCCCGCGGCGGCGTGCCAGTCGCGTACCAGGTCGCGGTTGCGTTGGCGGTGCCGCTCGACATACTGATCGTTCGAAAGATCGGCGTCCCCTTCCATCCAGAAATTGCCATGGGGGCCATTGCTGAGGACGGTGTGGTGGTCGTCGACAAGCAGATGATGGCGATGGCGGGCGTCTCGGAAGCCGACTTCATGGCAGTCGAGCGGTACGAGCGGGCCGAACTCGAACGCCGTCGCGTGCTGTACACCAGTGAGCATGCGCCGTTGTTCTGGCACGACAAGACGGTCATCCTCGTTGACGACGGGATCGCCACGGGTTCGACCGTGCGCGCAGCGTGTCGGGTCGCGCTCTTGCGCGGCGCGTCACGAATCATGCTCGGTGTCCCGGTCGCGTCGTCCGAGGCGATCGTCTCACTGCGTGCCGACTTCGATTCGATCGTGGCACTCGAGGTGGTCGCGGGATCGTTCTCGGTGGGCGAGTGGTACCTACGTTTCGACCAGACGTCTGACAGCGAGGTCATGGAATGCCTGCGGCGCGCCGATGAGCGAACACCTCATCCACACTCGAACGGGATTGTCCACGGCGTCGGCGTCGGTTGAAGACTGAAACGATGAAGAGGGTGTGATGAGTGTGCACGCGATGTCCGGTTCTCGACTGACGTTCGACGACGTCGTCGCGATCAAGGACCGTGATCAGGATTACGACCGGCTACTGGAGTGGGTGGGCGATCGCCGCTTCGTGCTCTTGGGTGAGGCG
>DAIOEY010000168.1:0-3416 GCA_036745995.1 Acidimicrobiales bacterium
GTCTCCCGCGCGAGGACTCCGGCAAGATGTTCAAACGCAAACTCCGAGCGCCGTACTGGGAAAGCGTCGGACGATCGATTTGAGCCCTCAACGCGAAGGGCCGCGATTGTTGGTGGTCCTTGTTCACCAGTGCGTTGACCGCGTGAGGACTATCGACGTCCGTGGTCTGGCGAACAGTTCGTGCTGACGTTGTCGGAAACGCACTCGTCACAGAGCAGGATGAGCTTTCGACACGCCAAGTTCGCACAGTTGTAGAACTTGCTCGTTGGTTCAGCGCACCGTTCGCACACGCCGATCACCTTGGCCTTGGCGCTGAACTCGTGGTTCATTCGCGAGTCGAACAGGTACAGCGAACCCTCCCACAGGCCGTCGTCGCCGAACTCTTCGCCGTAGCGAACGATGCCGCCTTCGATTTGATAGACCTCGCGGAAGCCGCGACGTTTCATCACCGACGTCAGCACCTCGCAGCGGATGCCCCCGGTGCAGTACGTGATGATCGGTCGGTCCTTCAGGTGGTCGTACCGACCGCGGTCCAGCTCGACGACGAAGTCGCGCGTCGTCGTCACGTCCGGAACGATTGCGTTCTTGAATCGGCCGATGCTCGCCTCAAAGGCGTTTCGCCCGTCGAAGAACACCACGTCGTCGCCACGCTCGGCCACCAACTGGTTGACCTCATGGGGCTTCAGGCGCACGCCACCGCCAACGACCCCGTGCTCGTCGACCACCAGTTCGCCGGGTGCTCCGAACGACACGATCTCGTCACGGACCCGAATCCGCAGACGCGGGAAGTCGTACCCGGTCCCCTCGGACCACTTGAAGTCGATGTTCTTGAAGGCGGCGTACTGCTTGGTCTGTTTCACGTAGTTCTTGAGCGCCGACATGTCACCACCGAGCGTGCCGTTGATACCGTGAACCGAGATCAAGACGCGGCCGCGTAGACCCAGTGCCTCGCAGACCGAACGCTGCCAAAGGCAGATCGCCTCGGGGTCCGAGATTGGGGTGAACTCGTAGTAAAGGATTACCTTCTGGAGTTCCACCCGATAATTTTATCGGTCCCTTCGTCGGGCCTCGGTGGGGCCATTGTTCGCACGACCTGTGGGCGCTTCGGTCGTCGTCGTCCATCCAACACTCTTCGTCGTGGGCGCGGCCCGTGAAATCGAAACGGGCACGCCAGCGGCATCTAACACCGCGACCGCGATGATCAACTCGAGGCGAAGGCAGCCTCTGAGTCGAGGAGCGCTTCCTTGGTCGCGAGGCCCCAGCGGTAGCCGCCGAGCGATCCGTCCCTGCGTACGACTCGATGACACGGGACGACGAGCGCCGCTGGATTCGCCGCCACAGCTGACGCGACCGCCCGAACGGCACTCGGCGCGCCAATCGACGCCGCCACCGCAGAGTAGGTGGTCGTTCGCCCCGACGGAATCCTGCGCAGCGCCTCCCACACCCGTATCTGGAAGGCGGTACCTTGAAGGTCGAGGGGCAACAGCGTCGGATCGCCCTCACCACGAACCGCGCTGACGAGCACCTGCGCCACGTCGACGAGGCCCTCGTCATCGCGCTCGATCGTCGCGTGCGGGAATTCTTCGACGAGCAACGCAATGAGTTCGGTCTCGTCGTCACCAAGCTGCACAAAGCACACGCCCACCTCGGTACTGGCGGCCACGATCATCCCGACGGGTGTGTCGAGGGACGTGAAACGGATGTGTTCGCCGAGTCCACCGTCGCGGTAGCGCCCAGGTGACATTCCGAGTCGCGTCGCGCCGTGCTCGTAGAACGCTCGACTTGAGCCGTAGCCCGCGTCGAGGGCCGCGTCGATCACGCCAGCTGAGTTCTTCAACGTTGCGCGCACCCGATGTGCCTGAAGGGCTCGCTGGTACGCGCCAATCGACACACCTACGACGTCGTTGAAGCGGCGACGAAGGTGTCGCTCGCTGTAACCCTGTTGGCTCGCGAACGAGGCGACATCGAGCGAGCCACTCGACATCTCGAGCCGTCGACACAACGCGATCACCACGGCCAACGCCGGATCCACGGTGACGTCGCAGTCGGGCCGACAGCGCTGACACGCGCGATACCCAGCGTTCAGCGCGTCGAGCGACGAGACGAAGAAGTCAACGTTCTTGCGCAGTGGCCGTCGTGAGGCGCACCCGGGCCGGCAGTAGATGCCGGTCGTGCTGACGCCGTAGAAGAAGACGCCGCTTTGGAGCTGGTCACGGCTCTCTACGGCTCGCCATCGAACGTCGTCAAGTGTGTTCATACCGCGCAATCTACGGAGTCCTCGGGTTACGCGCCTCCCGCCGACGGACTTCCAATTCCGGCACCGAGCGCCGCGCGCTGTCGCGCGCTGGTCCTCTGCCGTTCTGACGGGTCTCTCACTGGAGAGCGACGAGACGTGCGTCGCTCGATTACAGCTTGAATCCGCCTTCGGGCGGTGGTTCGGTCTCGCCCGAGATGTCACCTGCGCTGTCGCTGGAACCGTGCTCGTCCAGTGGACCGTGCTCAGACTCGAACGTCGTGAGCTCGCTCAGCAGGCGGTCGATCTCGGCGTCGCCCTCGCTACCGGCGCGACCAGAGCGCTGCGCGTAGACGGCGGCACCGAGATCACGCAGGATTCCGTCGGCGCGCCGACGTGCCTGTACGTCTTCCAACTTTGCTTGCCCGGCCTTGCCCGCTTCTTGAGCCTTTTGGGCGAGTTGCGAAGCCTGCGCCTTCATCTTGTCCATGAGTGCCATGTTTCCTCTTCCTTCTTTCTAGAACCGACCAAGCAATCCGTCTTTAAGCGGATTGGCCACACTGGCGTCGTTTCGTTCGTCCGATTCGAACTCACGGTGCAACGTCGACTGCAGTATGACAGGTCCGTCACCCGACAGCGTAATGAGATTCAAGCCCTGGCCACCAAAGACGGCGGTCATGGCGGTCTGCGCGTTCAGCGACCCCACTCGTTCGACGTTGAAGGCCACCGAATCGGCGAACGCGACGACCGCGCCGCCGTGCACCTGAATCTTGCCGCCGTAGGACGAGGGGTTCAACTCCACCAGACTGCCGCCGCCGCCCAGGACGACGGTCCCGGTGCCCGTGAAGTGCTCGAATATCAGCCCCTCGCGGGAACGGCGCCCGAGGGTGAATCCCGTGAAGTCAATGTCGTAGGTGACGCTCGCTTCCGCGCAGACGAACGCGCGACTCTCGGCTCGCCAACCCATCGTTCCGTCGAGTTCGATAACGCGCACCTGGCCGGGCAGTTCGCCGGCGAAGGCCACCAGCCCCGAACCGCCGGTGGGGGTGAACCACTGAAACGCGAGACTCTGACCCGAGAGGGCGCGCTTGCCGACTTCGACCGCCGTCGACATCGCGGCCTTCAGGAAGCCGCCTCCCTGCTTGGCCTGCTGATTCGCCGCGTCGGCCTTGCCGCCGGGCAC
>DAIOEY010000169.1:0-3413 GCA_036745995.1 Acidimicrobiales bacterium
GTGCGGCGACCTTTCGGCCCGCTACGCCGCGGCCGGCTACCCCCAGGAATAAGAATTGTCTAACAGTTTATTCGGGCATCGGGGCCTGCGCGCCTGAGCACCCCGACACCTTCCTAGGCTGGGCGCATGCGACGCCCCTCATCTCGTTACGCGTGGTCGGTCGTCGCGCTCAGCGTCGCGCTCAGCGCACTGGCTCTACCGGTCACGTCGGCATTGGCGAGCGAAGCCCGGATAGTCGTCGCGGGATCGTCACCACTGCCAGTCGGCGTCACGATCGTCAACCAACCCATCACCGCGTCGTTCGACGTCGTGATGGCCCAGCCCAGCAAGGCGGCGCTCGCGTCGTTCATCACGAGCCTCTCGGACACCGCCTCGCCCAACTACCGACACTTCCTCACGACCCCGCAGTTCGCTCGACGCTTTGGCGCGAGCGCTTCGTCGGTCGCCGCGGTGCGCTCGTACCTCGAGGGATTCGCGTTGCGCGTGGGCGCGCTCAGCAAGGGTCGCACCATCCTGCACGTGAGCGGTTCGACCCCTGACATCGCGCGTGCCTTCTCGGCGTCGGTCGAGACGGTGCGACTTCGCGGCGGCGTCCTCGTGGCGCACCTGACCTCGCGCGCGACGCTGCCCGCCGCGATCGCGCGTGACGTGACGGCACTCGCCGGGCTGTCCAGTGTCGTCACGCCGAGGCCCGCGTCGATGACGCGCAGCAGTGCGCACGTCGCGGCCCCGACGACGTGCGCGTCCGCGGGCACGTCGACCGGTTCCATTCCCAACAACCTGGGCTACACCGTCCAACAGCAAGCCCAGCTCTACGGCTTCGACACCGCGTGGGCGAAGGGCGACACGGGCGTCGGCCAGACGATCGGTGTCTACGAGCTCGGTCAGTACAGTCCGGGCGACCTGAGCCAGTACTTCACGTGCTACGGGCTGAGCCCGAGCGTGACCAACGTCAGCGTCGACGGAGGTGCCGGCGCCGGCGCCGGTTACAGCGAAGAGGCGACCCTCGACACCGAAGAGGCCGGCGCCCTGGCTCCGGGCGCCACGATCGAGGTCTACACCGGCCCGAACAACAACGCCGGTCCGACCGACGTCTACCAGCAGATGGCCGACGACAACACCGCGACGATCATCACGACGTCCTGGGGCGACTGCGAGATCGATCCGGGTGGCGCTCCGGCCGCCGAACAGGTGATCTTCCAGCAGATGGCCGCGCAGGGCCAGACCGTGGTCTCGGCCGCCGGCGACTTCGGTTCGTCGGACTGCACGGGCATCACCAACAACAGTCCGGCCGTCGACGACCCCGCGTCCCAGCCCCTCGTCACGGGCGTGGGCGGCCTGACGGTCTCGAGTTTCAATCCGCTCGTCCAGAGCGTGTGGAACGACAACTGCACGGCGCCGTCGTGCGGCTCGGGCGGCGGTGGCGCGTCACAACTGTGGTCGCGTCCCTCGTGGCAGAACGCTCCAGGCATCGCGACGACGAGCACCATGCGTCTCGTCCCCGATCTTTCGGTCATGGCGGACCCCAACACCGGATTCGTCGATTACTACACCGGCACCGCCTCCGGGGTGTGCGGCCGTAACTGCACCAACGGGTGGGGTTCGATCGGCGGGACGTCGATCGGTGCACCACTCGTCAGCGACCTGGTGGCGACCGCAGCCCAGACCTGTTCGGTGAGCCGGCTCGGCTTCATCAATCCGGCGCTCTACGCAATGGCGACGACCGGCTTTAACGACGTGACGTCGGGCAGCAACGACCTCTACGGCGAAGGGGTCTACAGCGCGGGCCCGGGTTACGACATGGCGTCGGGACTCGGCAGCCCGAGTCCCGCGAACTTCATCGCGGGTCTCTGTCCACCCAAGATCGCCGTCGCGAAGAGTTCCTTCGTCGCGCGATCGACCCACGCCGTCGTGAATACTCCCGCCACGATCACCTTGACGCTGCACGACACCAACAACAATCCCGTCGCCAACGCCGTCGTGACCGTCAGCGCGAAGGCCGCCAACGGTTCGGTCGTCCTCGACGGCGACCAGACGAGTATCACCGGCACCGGCACCGCGTCCTACAACGTCTCCACCGACGCCACGGGTACGGCCGCCGTGACGGTCGTGGCCAGCGAAGCGGGCTCGGTCGCACTGAACGCGACGTACGCCGCACAGATCTTGTCAACGACGGTCAGTTTCTCCAACGCCGTCAAGAGCACCGCGAACCGTCCCGGCAAGCCGACGATCTCGGTTCTCGCGGCCCTCGTCGGTGGCTTTCGCCTCACGGTGCGCGCGCCGTCGAACTCGGGCGGGCGCCCCCTCACCGCGTACCAGTATTCGATCAACGCCGGCGCGACGTGGCAGGCGATCTCGGTGAGGACCAAGTCGATCACGAACACGAAGTTGGCGCGCGGCAGGACCTACCGGGTCATCGTTCGAGCGATAAACGCCAACGGGCCCGGCGCAATCAGCGCGTCCGCATCGGTGACCACGCGTCGCTGATCACGACACCGTGGCGTGAAAGCCCACGTGTTGCTGCACTTCTGCGTCGACGAGGCGCCCGTAGACTTGTCCAAGGTAGAGGCCGAAACGTATTGGGATCTATTCCCAACGAAGGACGCGAGACAATTGCGACGATTAGCGCTGATATCGGCTGTGGTTCTGGCCAGCACGCTGCTCATGGCCCCCTGGTCCCGAGGGGCCACTAACGCGACGCCACCGGGTCTGCCGCTCTTCCAGTTCGTGAACTCGGGCACCGGCCCCCTGCCGTGGAACGCCGCGTCGCTCGAGAGCGCGCTCCACAACACCAACATGCTGGGCGGTCCCCACGGCGCGAGTGACGCCACTGAGGGAGCGCTCGCCTACCGCACGACCAGTTCCGACGTCGCGCTGTACACGCGCAACGTGGACGGCACGACCTCGTGGACCGACCTGTCAGCGAACTCCGACGCCCCGGTGCCCGCGGCGGACCCCGTGCCATTCTTCGATCCGTCGGGTTCGGTCGACGTCCTCTACGTCAGCGATCTCGGCCATTTGATCGTGTTGAGCAAGAACGACCCGGTGACCCAGCGCTGGCACAATCTGCGCCGCGACTCCGCGTGGCGCCCCCTGGTCGCCACGGACCTCAGTGCCTTGACCGGCGTCACGGCCGCCAACGGCGTCGCGAGCATCCAGGTCGTCGGTCAGAACGCGTTCGTAGCGGTGCGCACGCTTTCGAACAACATCGAGACGTTCCCGCTCGCCTGGGACAGCGGCCAGCCCGTCCCCTACCTTTCGGGTCCGGCCGTCAACGTCTCGCTGGCTACCGCGAGTTCGACCGCCGCGAGCGACCCCACGGTCCTCGCGACGCCCACGCCGGCGCTCGTGACGACGGCGCTCAACGGTGACGTCGAGCTCTACGCGGCGACCGGCACCGGCACCAATCCCTG
>DAIOEY010000170.1:0-3408 GCA_036745995.1 Acidimicrobiales bacterium
CGCCGCGAGAAGGCTCAGATAGTCCAGCCCGACGCGCCCGGCGATCAGCAAGACCGCCTTCCACCAGTTTCGCCCGAGATCGCTGCGAACCACGTCGCGCTGGGCCAGGAGTCGAATCGCCAAGTCACTGGTCTTGGAGTGACGAAAGGGAACGCGATTGAGTATTGATTGGAGAACTCTTCCAAGGAAGAGCAGCAGGCGGTCCGACGTGAGGACCACGACACCGAACGCCACGATCAGCACGAAGCCTCCGATGCCGAGTTCGGCCGCGTGTTCGAGACCCCCGCTCACGACGAGTCCACCCAGGATCGCGGGCAACGCGAAGACGGGCAGCAAGAACAGTCCGGCCAGGCCCAATATCGAGGCGGCGGCCAGTCCGCCAGCGGCCTGATCGGGTTCGATCCCCGTCATGGAGAGCATCCGAAACTGGACACTGGCGCCGGCGGCGTCGCCGCCCGGAAGGACGTTGGTGACGGCGTTGCCGGCGAGTCCGGCGGTGATGACCGCGAACCACGTCCCGTTTCGAACAACGAGACGCAGCAGCGACATCGAAAGGAAGAAGCTCGAGAGCTCCGCGACGAACATCACGACCAGCCACCAGGGTGACAGCGTGGCGAGGCGGGGCCACGCCGAGACGACATGGGTCAGCGCCGGGAGAACGATGTACAACCCGACCCCGGCGACGACCACCGCGACGACGCGACCAACGACGGAGGCCTTACGGCGCGGCGGTGGTTCGGTTTCTATTGAACCAACCTATAGCGCGAACCTCAATCTTCACCGGTGAGATCGGCCACTCTGACGATGGGCGGAGCCCCGACCCAATCCCTGACCAACGAGCGTCGACGAACGTGCAACCGATGGCAACGCGAGGTACCGCGGCTACAGTGAGGTCGAGCTACCAAGACGAGGTGACCACCGTGAAGCCCGACGAGACCTGGAAGTACATCCACGAAGAGCGGGTCCAGATGGCCCAGACGTGGGCCGGCCTTTCGAGCGAGCAGTGGAGCGCCTCGTCGTGGTGCAAAGGGTGGTCGGTCCAGATGGTCGCGGGTCACCTGCTGGCCGCCGCAGAGCAGACACCGCTCAACTTCTACAAGGAACTCGCCCAAGCCGGATTCAGTTTCAACAAGTTCGCGTTGGCCGGCGCGAACAAATTCGCCGCGATCGGACCGAGTGAACTGGTTCGGCGCATGCTGATCCGAACCACCACGACGAATCATCCGCCCGCGCCGGTCATGGCGATGTTGGGTGAGATCATCGTCCACGGCGAGGATATCCGTCGTCCACTCGGCTTGAGCCACGAAGTGCCCGACGCCGCGTTGATCGCGATCGCGGATAGTTGGAAGAATTCCAACATTCTGATCGGTGGCAAGAGGCGTATCGCGGGACTGCACCTTCGGGCCACGGACGTCGAGTGGTCCCACGGCGATGGCCCGGAGGTCGTTGGTCCAATGATCTCTCTGGTGCTCGCGATTACCGGCCGCAAGAGCGCGTACACGGACCTGACCGGCGAAGGACTTTCGATCATCGCGGCTCGCCCCTAATTCCTTCGGACGTCGATTGCGCGGATCGGCGCCGCAAGTCAGCTACCCCGGGCGCGACGCGAGAAAGGATGCCTTGTTCCACACTGTCCCTGGTCCCATGGCGTCGAGAATGCGCGAATTGGAAGGTCGAGACGCACTCGATCGCAACGACGGGACTGCGCTGGTCGACCGGCTGCGCCAGATCCCACCCGAGACCGGACAGTTCCTCGCGTTGCTCGCGGCGTCGACGCCACCGGGCGACTGGATCGAGATCGGTACGAGTGCCGGTTACTCGTCAATGTGGATCGCGCTGGCCTGCAGGGAACGTGGCCGAACCCTCACCACGTTTGAGATACTCGCGTCCAAGGCGGCCATGGCGAGAGAGACGATCGAGGCAGCGCAGATCGGCGACGTCGTTCGCCTCGTCGAGGAGGACTTCCTCGACCTCGTGGATCAACTCGGTGACGTCGCGTTCTGCTTCCTCGACGCCGAAAAGGAGATCTACGGCTCCTGTTACGACGCGGTCGTTCCCCGATTGGTGCCGGGCGGTCTCCTGGTTGCCGACAACGCCATCAATCACGCCGCGACGCTCCAGCCCATGATCGATCGCGCGCTCGCTGACCCGCGCGTCGACGCGCTCGTCGTGCCCATCGCCAAGGGCGAGTTGATCTGTCGCAAGATCTAGTTCCGCCGCCACCGCGTTCGCCATCGAAATTCACAACCACGCCCTACCCGAGACGTGCGCGGGCGAGTTGCCTTAAGGTTGGCGTCAAGACCAAAAGGAGAGCTCCATGTTGATAGTCACGACCAATGATCTGCCCGGCTACAAGGTCACCCAGGTACTCGGCGAGGTGAACGGACTGACGGTGCGTACACGCAACGTCGGCGCGCAGATCGGCGCGTCGCTCAAGGCGCTCGGCGGCGGCGAGCTGCGCGGACTCACGCGCCAACTCCAGGAGTCACGTCACGAGGCCCTCACCCGTCTCACCGAGGCGGCTGAGGCGATGGGCGCCAACGCGGTACTGGCGATGCGCTACGACTCGAATGAACTGATGACATCGTTTCAGGAGATCCTGGCCTACGGCACCGCCGTCGTGGTCGAGCAACTCGCTTGATCCTCGGGCGTCACTGATCAGACACCCCGGTACGACCCGCTCAGGCTTCGACGCGCACCGAGACGGTGAAGAGCCGGCTTGGCGGCAGGCACTGCGGGTAGCACGTCGGATTGTCCACCGCGTTCACCTCGGCCTGACCGGGGGCTTTGGCGACGAACGTCGCGGACGCGGACGCGCCGGCGGTCGCTCCAATTCGCACGAGTACCACTTCGTTCGAAGAAGTCGGTGCGCTCCACGCGTAGAGCGACGAGCTGGCGAGACGAACGATCAGGTGGTCGCCACGGTGAAGCACGTAGTGGCCGCCGCTCTGGGTCTGGTCAACGACGAGCGTTCGTGGCCTCGCTGCGGTCACGATCTGGAACGCCACGGAAAGGCTGACGCCGCCGCGCGCGAACCCCACGCTCGCTCGGTACGTGCCCACGGCGACGCGACGCAACGGCGTGCCGGACCGTTGGTCCCAGGTCGCGCCGACGCGTACGGCGGTTCCGGGCGCGAGCGTGCGCAGGACGAGGTACTGAGCACAGGCGCTGAAACCACCTTCGCCGCCACAACTGCTCCAGACGACCCCGCCCTGACTGGTGCGCACACTGAACGTCGGTGACGTCGGTCCGACGGCGACGGTACACGAACGCGGCGACGTGTTGCGGATAGACGCCGACAACTTCACGGGCGTTCCCGGGCCGTAGCGCGCCTGGTCCGTCGAGACCGCGAGGCTGATCGATGTCGAGGAGCATGGGGCGCTGCTCGTGACGGCGCCGACGCTCGAC
>DAIOEY010000171.1:0-1352 GCA_036745995.1 Acidimicrobiales bacterium
TTCAAGAAAGGTGTGTTGCAATCATGAGTGTCCCTAGCGCCTCGTATTCGGTGACCATGCGCGTAGCGCTCGACAGCGCCGCGGAGATCGGTTCTCTCGCTACCGCCGTCGGTGACGCCGGAGGACTGGTGACCGCGCTCGACGTGGTCGAACCCATCGGCGGCCGGATGGTCGTCGACCTCACGTGCAACGCGATCGACGAAGGTCACGCCGAGATCCTGCGAGCCAGCGTGGACGTCCTTGACGGCGCGCACGTGCAGGCCATCAGTGACCGGACGTTCCTGCTGCATCTAGGCGGAACCATTTCGGTCGAGCCCAAGATTGCGCTCAAGACACGTGACGACCTTTCGATGGCGTACACCCCGGGCGTGGCGCGGATCTCCATGGCCATCGCCAAGGATCCCTCCGCCGCGCGCAAGCTCACGATCAAGCGCAACACGGTCGCGGTCGTGACCGACGGTTCGGCGGTGCTCGGTCTCGGCAACATCGGACCGGCCGCCGCGCTTCCCGTCATGGAGGGCAAGGCACTGCTGTTCAAGCGCTTCGCCAACATCGACGCGTGGCCGGTGTGCCTCGACACCCAGGACGTCGACGAGATCGTTCGGATCGTCCAGTGCATCGCTCCGGTGTACGGCGGCATCAATCTGGAGGACATCTCCGCGCCGCGCTGTTTCGAGATCGAGTCGCGCTTGCGTGAACTGCTCGACATACCTGTCTTTCACGACGATCAGCACGGCACGGCGACCGTCGTCTACGCCGCGCTGTTCAACGCGTTGCGCGTCGTCGGAAAGCAGATGAAGGACATCCGCGTCGTCATGTTGGGTGTGGGCGCCGCGGGCGTGGCGATCAGCAAGCTCCTGCTCGCAGAGGGTGTCGGCGACATCATCGGGATCAATCGACACGGCATCATCTCCAAGGACGACGCGCGCCTTGACGACGCGCGTCGCTGGTTGGCGACGAACACCAACAAAGAGGGGCGTGTCGGGACCCTCGCCGACGCGATGGACGGCGCGGACGTGCTCATCGGGGTGTCGGGCTCGAACCTCGTCACCGAGGAGCACTTGAAGGTCATGGCGGCGAACTCGATCGTGTTCGCCTTGGCCAATCCGGACCCGGAAGTGGATCCGGTCGTCGCGCGCAAGTACGCGGCCATCGTCGCGACGGGAAGAAGCGACGAGCCGAACCAGATCAACAACGTGCTCGCGTTCCCCGGCATCTTCCGTGGCCTGCTCGACGTGCGCGCGACCAAGATCACCGAGGAGATCGAGATCGCCGCTGGTCGAGCGATCGCTGACGTGGTGAAGGAGACCGAGCTCTCGGCGAACTACATCGTGCCGACGGTCTTCAACCCC
>DAIOEY010000171.1:1452-3381 GCA_036745995.1 Acidimicrobiales bacterium
GTCGTTCTCTTGGTCCTGTCCGGTCTCTTGAAGGCGATTCGCATCGTGCAGCAGGGATTCGTCGGTGTCATCACGCGCTTTGGCGAGTTCAAGGACGTGAAGAACCCGGGACTCACGTTCATCATTCCGTTCATCGAGGTGATGAAGATCGTCGACGTCCGTGAAACGCCCCGCACCGGGGATCGTCAGCAGGTCATCACCCGCGACAACGTGGCGGTCATCGTCAACGCGACGATCTTCAGTCAGGTCGTCGACGTGCGACTGGCGCTCTTTACCAACTCGGACTACCTCGTGAGTGTCGACAACCTTGCGCGCACCTCGGTTCGTGCGGTCTTTGGCAGCATCACGCTCGACGACGCGTTCTCCCAGCGCGAGCAGATCAGCACACTGCTCCAGACCCAGATGGAAGAAGCGACCGACAAGTGGGGCGTGCGCATCAACCGGGTCGAGGTGCTCGAGATCACGCCACCCGAACAGATCCTTCAGGCCATGGCCCTGCAGAAGCAGGCCGACCAGGAGAAGCGGGCCCGGATCCTCGAATCAGAGGGTCAGCAGCAGTCGGCGGTGAACGTCGCCGACGGTCAACGACAGGCCGCGATCAAGGAGGCCGAAGGTGCCCAACAGTCCCAGATCCTGCGAGCCGAAGGTCAGCGTCAGGCGCTGATCCTCGAGGCCGAGGGACGTGCTCAGGCGATCGCGTCGGTGTACGCCGCGATCAAGCAGCAGGCACCCGACCCGACGTTGGTGGCGATCTTGCAACTCGACACGTTGGCCAAGTTCGCCGAGAGTCCCAACACGAAACTGATCATTCCTGCGGAGAGTTCCGCGCTGCTGGGCGCCGCGCAGGCCATCAAGAGCGTCATGGACAGCGTGCCCGTGACGCCGGCCTGAGCAACGACCGCCGATCGTCGTCAGTCGGTCGCCTCTTTCTGCATGCGTCGCACCACGGCGCGGTGACGTGACGACGCGCAACGGGCGAAAGGCGACGTCGGGAACTGAACGTACTTGTGCGCCCGGCAGGGCCTACGCCGGTTCCACCCATAGCGTCGTGCCGTAGGCCATGCGGACCACGATCTGCGCCCCGTCCGGTATCGCTTCGGGCCAGTCGGTCACGGCCTTCCACGATTCGCCCCGGATCTTGACTTTTCCGGGATGGCGCTCATCACCCACGGTCATCTCGACGACGCCGCGCAGGTCCGTCATCGTGGTATGGGTCGGGCGCGACATGTCGATCTGGTACGCGTGGTGATGGAATCTTCGCATCGCGAAGGGGCGAAGGATCCAGATCGTGCCGCCCGAGAATGCCAGCCACGCCAGAGCCTGGAACGCGAAGGGTACGCCGAGGAGGCTGAGAACGAACGACAAGGTGGCACCGAATCCGATGAAGAGCCCGATGAACGCGTTGGTATGGACTTCAATGGCGATGCTCAAGGCGATGATCGCGCCCCAGAAGAGTAATGTCACCATAATTCGCAGTATATGACTGGGTCTCGCCAGCCGGACGGCGCGACGCCACCGTGCCCATCACGTCATAGATTGAGGGCCAGGACCGGTCTAGGCGATGTAGAACGTCTTGACGTTCGTGAACTCGCGAATTCCCTGGGCCGAGAGCTCGCGCCCGTAACCAGAGCGCTTGATCCCGCCGAAGGGCAGCTCCGGCGTCGACGCCACGATCGCGTTGGCGAACACCATGCCCGCCTCCATGCCCGCGATCGCCTGGTCGATCTCACCTTGATCGGTGGCCCAGATCGACCCGCCCAGTCCCCACGGCGTCGCGTTGGCCAGTTCGATCGCTTCATCAAGGTTCTCTACGACCTCCACGATCGCCACCGGTCCGAAGAGCTCTTCGCATCCGGCACGAGAGTCTCGCGGCACGTTGGTGAGCACCGTGGGCGGATAGAAGAAGCCCTTGCCCTCGATCTTCTTGCC
>DAIOEY010000172.1:0-3353 GCA_036745995.1 Acidimicrobiales bacterium
CAGTCGATGCTCGATCTCGGCGCCCAGTTCTGCACGTCCTCGCCGCGCTGCGACACGTGCCCGGTAGCCCGGCACTGTCGTTGGCGACGAGAGGGCGGCCCCGATCCCGCGCCAACGAGTGCCGGCGTCTCACGTCCCCAACCGGCCTTTTCCGGCTCCAACCGCCAACTTCGCGGGAGGGTCCTCGCGTCACTTCGCCATTCGCCCAGCACCACGCGCGAACTCGACTCGGCGTTCGCGGGCGTCGATGCGAATCGTCGCGACCTGGTGCTCGAAGGCCTCGTGGCGGATGGTCTCATCGTGCGAAACAAGTCGTCGATTCAGCTCGCCGAGTAGCCCGTCACCGACCCGACGAGCCAGCAGCGACACGGCGCTCGTCTTCGTGACTTTGGCCTCTACTACCTCGTCGTCGGCCCGCGCCATGCTGTAACCAGGGGCGGATTGGAGGGTGCAATGCACCGGATCGTGATCCTCGGAGCTGGCACTGGCGGCACGCTGGTGGCCAATCGCCTGCGTAAGGTCTTCTTCCCCGACGAGGCGTCGATCATCTGCGTCGACCAGGACGACCGCCACGTCTACCAACCGGGTCTGCTCTTCGTTCCCTTCGGCCTCACTGCTCCAGAAGACATCGTGCGACCCCGCGGACGCCAGATTCACGACCACATCGAATACCGCAACACGACCGTGTTGGGTGTGGACGTCGCAGAGCAGCGCGTGCATCTCGCCGATGACGTCGAGCTCGACTACGACGTGCTGATCGTCGCGACCGGCTGCGTGCTCGCGCCCGAGGAGACCGAGGGTCTGACCGGTCCGGGCTGGATGGAGAAGGTCTTCACTTTCTACTCACCCGAGGGCGCGGCCGCACTCGCGGAGAAGTTGTCGAGTTTTAACGGCGGACGACTGGTCGTCAACGTCGTCGAGATGCCGATCAAGTGCCCGGTGGCGCCCCTGGAATTCTGCTTCCTCGCCGACTGGTACTTCACCGAGCGGGGCATCCGCGACCAGGTGCAGATGACCTACGTCACGCCCCTCGACGCGGCGTTCACCAAGCCCGTCGCCGCGAAGCACCTCGGCGGCATGTTGAAAGAACGCGGCATCGAACTCGTGACCGAGTTCAACACCGGCGAAGTCGACGGTGAGGGCGGGCGACTCATCTCCTACGACGAGCGGGTGATCGATTTCGACCTCGCGGTCGTGATACCGGTGCACAACGGCGCGAGTTACGTGACGGCGTCCCCGGGTCTCGGCGACGCGCTCGGCTTCGTGCTGACCGATCCGCACACGCTCCAGAGTCTGTCGTCCCCGAACGTCTTCGCGTTGGGTGACGCGACTGACTTGCCAGTCTCCAAGGCCGGATCGGTCACCGACTTCGAGGGCGAAATACTCGTGCAGAACGTGTGCGACTTCTTGGCGGGCAAGCCCCTTTCGGCCTCTTACGACGGCCACACGAACTGTTTCATCGAGACCGGGTTCTCCAAGGCCATGCTGATCGACTTCAGTTACGACGTCGAACCGCTGTCCGGCCACTACCCAAGCGCCGTTGGCTTTTCTCTGTTGAAGGAGAGCCATCTCAACCACCTCGGCAAGTTGATGTTCCAGTGGATCTACTGGCACAGCCTCCTGCCGGGGCGCAACATCCCCGGCATCCACAGCGACATGCCGCTCGCCGGAAAGCAAGGTTTGAAGAACCAACTGAAAGAGGAGGTCCTGCGATGAGCGTGGAAACGATCGGCGGCATCGACGTCGAACTGAACGAGGAGGGTTTCCTGCTCGACCCGAGCAAGTGGAACGAGGCCATGGCCGTGGAACTCGCCAAGCGAGAGGGGATCGACCCGTTGAACGACCAGCAGTGGAAGGTCGTGCGCTTCATGCGCACGGAGTACGAGGCGAAGGGCGCCGGCCCCTCCGTGCGCGTGCTCGGCAAGACCTCGGGCGTCACGATCAAGGAGTTGTACCAGCTCTTCCCGAAAGGGCCCGCCAAGTTGGCCGCCAAGATCGCCGGCATCCCCAAGCCGCGCGGCTGCATCTAGGAGAGGGACACGAAAGGAGTTGTCATGAGCGACACGATTGAAAAGGTCTCCATCATCATCTCGAAGGGCTCGTTGGAGGGCGTCTACCCGGGACTGATCATGGCCAACGGCGCGCGCGCCGAGGGCATCGAGGCGAATCTCTTCTTCACCTTCTTCGGGCTCGACGCCATCAACGCGAAGCGCCTCAGTCACATCAAGGTCGCCGCGGTCGGCAACCCCGGCATGCACATGGCGAGCCTGATCGGCGTCTTGCCCGGGATGTCCGCGATCGCGACCCAGATGATGGAAAAGAAGATGGAACAGAACGACATCCCGGGGATCCCCGAGTTCATGGAGATGATCGCGGACACCGGGTGCGGGATTTACGCGTGCAAGGCCTCGGTCGACCTGTTCGGTTTCACCATGGAAGACCTGATCCCCCAGGTGAAGGACATCATCACGGTGGGCGAGTTCTACGAGATGGCCGCCGGCGGCGAGATCATCTTCACCTGATGACGCTTGGTTGGCGCCGAGCACGTCACGGCGCGATACTGCAAGGGTGACCTACGATGACGCCCGCGCCGCCCTCGCGGCGTGGCGCGACTCCTTTCCACTCGACCCCTACGCGAGCGACCCGATGCTGCGCTCGATCCTCTCGCGCGCCCTCGAGCCCGAGCGGATGGAGGCGCTCGACGAGCGCGCGTCCAACTTCGCGCGCGACGTCGTCTCGGTGGTAGCCCCCGCGGCGCAGCGTTACGAACAGCGACTGCACCTCGCTGAACTCAACCGCTTTGACGCCATCGGACAGCGCACCGAGAGCGTGTCGTTCGACCCCGCGTACCACGAGGCCGGGAGAGCGGTGTGGAAGAGCGGCGCGGTCGCGCTGACGAACATTCCCGGCAGCGCCTACGAGCAGGCGACGCTGCTCTACCTGCTCTCACTCGAGGGTGAGGCGGGCCACGCCTGTCCGGTCACCTGCACGATCGGTCTCGCGAGGGCACTGCGCCGCAGCGCCTCCTCGGCGGTGCGCGAGCGATTCCTGCCGGCGTTGGTCGACGCCGACTACGACACGGCCCAGCGCGGCGCGCAGTTCCTCACCGAGGTCCAGGGCGGCAGCGACGTGGGGGCCAACGCCTGTGTCGCGACGCCTGACGGAGAGGCGTACCTGCTCACGGGCGAGAAGTGGTTCTGTTCGGTCGCCGACGCCGATCAGTTCTTCGTCACGGCCCGCGTCCCCGGGGACCGCACCGGTACGCGGGGACTCGGCAGTTTCGTCGTGCCGCGCATGATCGACGGCCAACCCAACGGTTTCACGCTGCGCCGACTGAAGGAGAAGCTCGGCAC
>DAIOEY010000173.1:0-3327 GCA_036745995.1 Acidimicrobiales bacterium
GGCGCGCCGGGCAGAGAGAACACTCCGGCGGCCAGAGCTACTCCACCGCCAACGAGGGTCAGACCGAAGAACACGCCTGCTCTCAGACGCCACCGCCAGCGACGTCGCACGGGCGCGGTGTCCTCGACGGTCGCCACCAGCACCTCGCGCAGTGCTGCGGTAAAGACCGGGTCCATCTCAGTGGTGCTCATCGACTCTTCTCCTTTGTCGTGCCGTCGCCGACTGCGGTTGAGAACGCTCCGAGGGCCGTGGCCATGCGGGTTCGTGCGCGGTGAAGGCGCGTGCGTGCCGCGCTATCGGAGATTCCCAGGGCGGCGGCCGCTTGGCCAGGCGAGTAGTGCTCGAACATGGTGAGCGTGATCAGGGCAGCGTCCGAGGGCGACAGAGTGACGAGCGCCTCTCGCACCTGCGTAGCGAAGCGCATCTCTTCGATCCGGTCCAACGCGACATCCTCCGCACTTCGGGCGCCTTCGGAGCGGGGCAGCGTGGTGATGAGTGCTCGATAACGGCGAAGGCCACGCACCAGATTTCTCGCAAGATTCGTCGTCGTGACAAGGAGCCACGGCAGCACGGACCCGTCGACCACCCGCACGGAACTCCGACGGCGCCAGAGCTCGAGGAACGTTGCCGCCGTGACATCTTCCGCGTCGTGCACGTTCGAGGTCATTCGTAGAGCGTGGCGAAAGACGCGGTCGCGGTGCAGATCGAAGATAGCGGCGAAGCCATCGCCGTCATTGTCAAGCGCCGCCGCCCATGCCGCGGGCTCGTCCTCATTCGATCTCACCACTAACAATGTCCGCACCGGAGCCAGCGTTACATAAGTCCACGAATCGGAGGACTACGCACAAAGAGCCTCGTCCTGGAGCGTTGGCGGGAATACGGCAGACCATTTGTGCCGGCGAGGAGCTATCCGAGTGAATCCGCGTTTAGAGGCACGAGACTCCAGTCAGAGAATGCTGCAGGCGGTCCATCGACACCATTAGGACTCAGATCGTCAACCTCCGATGCGGGGTTGCAGACGTGCTACAGCGACCCTCGACTGCTCAGGCCTCAGTCAGGTCAGCCGCTGCAACGTGGCATTACACGTCTAACACCTGTGGGGACCTGGCTGATGGCGAGCGCATCCCCGTAACGCTTGGAACCAAGAGCGTCACTCCGATGAAAAGTGCTAGCAGGATCGCCGCACCGACAATGGTCGTTGTCATTCCGCAAGCTTCCTGAATGGGTCCGACGGTTGCCATTCCGATCGGTAGAAAGACCAGAGATCCGAACCAGTCGTAAGCGCTCACGCGCGACAGCATCTCTGAAGGGATCTCGCGCTGCATTGTCGTCGTCCAAAGAGTTCCAAATACTGACAAGCCAATCCCGGCAGCGAAGGCACCAACACCGATCACGAGAACCGGTGCTCGAACGGCGAGGGCGACCAACGGAAAGATCGATGTCAACGGCGCGATTGTGGCTGTGAGCAGTGGCCTCACGGGATTCCATCGCAACATCACGACACCACCAAGAACGGCACCGGCGCCTTCGAGCGCGAGAATCAGACCCCATGCCGGCGCCCCACCCAGTGATTGCTTGGCGATAACTGGTCCCAGAACGAACATGGGAGCGAAGATCAACACGTTCACACAGGAGAACTCAAGGACGATGACCCAGAGCCAGGTCCGTGACCAGAATTCGGTCCAGCCCTTTTGTAACTGCGACAGGAACGTCTCGACAGATTCACTCGGCGCCCACTCGATCGAGATCATGTAAAGGCTGAGGACGCTGACGGCGTACGTCAATCCATCGATAAGGACAGCCCATCCCGGACTCGACACGGCAATGATGGTCCCGGCAATCGCCGGTCCGATGATCCCGGCAATCGATCCCAACAAGCTGTTGAGCGCGTTCGCCTGTAGCAACCTGCCCTCCGACACAACCTGAGGGACGAGTCCGGTCAGGGCCGGATTGAAGAACGCCGAGCCAACCCCGACTACGGCGGCGAGCGCCATAAAGCCCCAAAGAGGAGGCGACGCCACGAAGATCCACACGCCGAGTCCGATCTGCGCAGAAGTTCGCAGTAGGTCAGAACTCAACATGACGACTCGGCGGCTGAAACGGTCGGCGATGACGCCGCCGACAAGGAGCAGAATCACGAGAGGCGTCAGGCCAGCGGCCGATACGAATCCAAGGTCACTCGCCGAGCCGTGCTGCAACACGGCGAAAGCAATGGCGACCGGCGCCATACCGCTGCCGATCTGTGAGGTCGTTTGGCCAACGAAGAAGAGCCGGAAATTTCGTTCGCTGAGGGCGCCCATCCACTCGTTCATCCTCATCCGCAGATCGTATTACCAAAGGTGTAGCGAAAGTCGTCCAAGACTCTTGTGGAAATTCTCATTGCGTAGGCACGAACTGGACGAGGCGTCTCTAGCCGTGAAATCAAGTGGACAGTAGAGGCACTCCGTGAGCCCATGCATTCGTAGTTGCGTTTGCTAGCTCGTCACAAGTTCTCGCTATCGCAACGTTGCCTTGGATATTCGAGGTCATGACCTCTGAGGGTTGAGCCACCAGTGCAAGGTGGCAGATCCGTCACCTCGGGCCTCCGACACCCATGTGATGACTCAGTATTGCTGGATTGTAGGGACCTCCCGGTGACCCCATCTGCACTGGGTTTGGTCATCGAGAATACGGTGCTCATTGGGTACCCGGTCGACCGCGTTGGTTCGAATGAGACACCTGAAACCGACTGTCGTAAACTCGCCGACTGCACTCGAGTGGATTGCGTGACTCCGAACCAGAGTGAGCGATGATTCCACGCCGAACGGTGCCTTGGCACGGATCGGGAGTCGAGCCGTTCTTCATTCGTCGACAGTGCCGTAGCATGCCGTCTATGAATATCATCGTGACCTCGTTAAAGGGCGGTGTTGGTAAGTCGACGTCTTCGATTTACCTGTCTGCCGCTGCAGTAGAACGGGGTTACGACCCGGTGACGCTCATTGACGCCGATCCCCAGGCGTCATCGGCGGAGTGGCTTGAGATGTGGCCCCTTTCTGGCGTAAACGTGGTCGAAGCCCCGTCCGAACGCACTGCGACGCGTGCCATGGGTCGTGTCGAGGGCCTGGGAATCGTGGACACGCCACCGGGCAACGAGCGGATCACCCAGGCAGTTGTCGCATTGGCCGATGCCGTCGTCGTCCCGACACGTGCGGGAGGTGTTGAGTACTCGAGGGTGCTCGCCACGCTCGAGTTGATACCGGCTCGGATTCCCCGAGGCATCGTCATCTGTGCAGCGCGCCTGGGCACGAATGATCTCGAAGCTGCGATTGTCTGGTGGAAGGAACAGAA
>DAIOEY010000174.1:0-3322 GCA_036745995.1 Acidimicrobiales bacterium
CGTGACCTACGGTACAGACCATGACCTTCGAACAACCTCTGCCGAAATCGCTCTCCCCCTCACGACTCGCGGACTTTCAGGCCTGCCCGCGCCGTTACCAGTACGCGTCGATCGAGCGAATCCCCCAGCCGGCCAGTTACGCGACCGCCAAGGGCCGATTCGTCCACTTCGTCTTCGAGCGACTCTTCGAGCTTGCCGCTGCGGAACGGACGATCGAGCACGCCCGCGAGTTCGTGAACCCCGCGATCGAGGCGATCCTCACCGACGACGTGCGCCGGGACCTCGCGATGGACGAAGCGATGCTCGCACGCCTGCTACTCGAAACCGAGCAGATCATTGCGATGTACTTCCAGATGGAGGATCCGCGCCGGGTGAATCACGAGGGCGTGGAACTGCGAATGGGCGTCACCGTCGACGGCGTGCCACTCTTCGGCATCCTCGACCGACTCGACCGCGACCCCGAGGGGAACCTCGTGATCGTCGACTACAAGACCGGCGCGCTGCCGAACCGGAACTACGACGCGAAGACCTTCGCCAACGCCGAGCTCTACGCCGCACTCTGTGAGGCGAAACTGGGCGAACGCCCCACCAAGATCCGTCTGCTCTACGTCGCCCACGGCGAATCGGTGGAGAGAAACGTCACCGAGGTCGTCGTTCGGGCTCGCCGAACGGCCGCGGGAGAGGCGTGGAGCCGAATCAACCGTTATTACCACGACGGTGACTTCCCGGCGACGCCCTCTACCAACACGTGTCGGTTCTGTGCCTACAAGAATGTCTGTCGCGCCAGTGGGGTGCCCGTTCCGATGCGCTAGTCCGTAGGCTGGATTCGTGACTTCCTTCGAACTCTCCTACGACTACCGGTGCCCGTTCGCGAAGAATATCCACCTCCACGTGCTGGCCGCCCTGCGCGCCGGAGCCGATTTTGACGTGACGTTCGTTCCCTGGACCATGAGTCAGGGGTACGTCGCCCCGGAAAGCCCTGACTCCTGGGACGATCCCGCCTTCGACGCCGACCACTTGTCCATGTACGTCAGCATCTCGGTTCGTGACCAGCAGCCCGAACTGTTCCTCGCCGCCCACGAAGCTCTTTTCCGTGCCCGCCACGAGCAGGCGATTCGTCTCGTCACCTTCGAGGAGATCGAGGGGGTCCTGCAACCCTGCGGTGTGGACATGGAAAGAGTCCGCGAGGACGTGGCGTCGCGGCGCCCCCACGAGGTCATGGCCCAGAGTTACGCGGCGTTCGACAAGTACGAGGCCTTCGGCGTGCCGACCTTTGTTCTGGACGGCGACGCCACGTTCGTTCGCTACATGACCGTTCCCAGCAGCGACGCCCAGGCTTCAGTGAAGGTCATCGAGTCGATTCTCGCCCTCATCGCGCTCGAACCCGAGCTCAACGAGTTCAAACACACCCGCGCGCCCTATTAATACATACGAGACGAAGTACCTAGTGCGCGAGTCGGAGAATCAGCTCCAGTAGTGCCAGCACACCCAGGAGAACGACCGCGGCGAATTCCTTCTCCCGGTCACCCGTGCGCACATGGCTCACTGCGGAGCGCAACATCAAGAGGAACAGACCGAGCGCCGCGGCGTCGTTGAGAATCGCCCAAAACGATGACCCCCAGGCGGCGACACCGATCAGCAGGCCCACGGCGCCCACGATCTCGAGTCCCCCGACGCGTTGGTAGGCGCTCTTGGTGAACCCCAGGTGATCGGCCGAACGCGACATCGTGGGATTGAAGATCACCTTTTGCAGCCCCGACGCCAGGAACGCGAAAAACAGGATCAACGTGAGTAGTACCGCAACGGCTGACATCGAGACTCCTTTGGGAATTCCACGTTACTTCGCGGCCTCCACCTTGACGGTGCGCGGCCGTTACTTGGTGGCGTTGAGCTCCACCAGCAGGTGCAGCGCCGCTTCACGTTCCTCGGCGTTACCCGACGGGGCGCCCGAGAACTCGGTGACGCCGGCAACTTCAAGTTCGTGGATCTGCTCGAGCACCTGAGCGGAGGACCCGACGAGGCTCGCGCCGGCCGGACCATTAGCCCCCTCGCGCTCGAGCATCGCGGCGTAACTCGGCAGGGTCGCGTACAGGGCGTAGGTCTCGTTGATCCGTTCGCGCGCGCCCGCGTCGTCGTTGGTGACACAGACCGGCAGCGCGCAGACGATGCGCGGGCTCGGTCGTCCGGCGGCCTGCGCCGCGGCGGTGATCGTCGGGGCGATGTGCGACGCGATGGTCTTCTGGCCCGTGAGCCAGAGCAGGGTGCCGTCGGTCTTCGATCCGGCGAGTTCGAGCATCTTGGTGCCCAACGCCGCGATCAAGAGGCTCGGGGTACGCACTTCGCGCGGTCCGATCGTGATCGGCATCACCGTGGTGACCAGTTCCCCCCTCGAATCGACCTTCTCTCCGCGCAACATCGGCGCCAGGGCGTCGACGTACTCCTTCATGTGGGTGAAGGGCCGCTCGAAGGGCAGCCCCCAGTTGCCCTCGACCATGACCTTGTGTGAAAGACCGATCCCGAGCGACAGATGGCCGCCGATCGCGTCCTGCACGGTGCGGGCCTGGGCCGCGAGCATCGCGGGGTGTCGTGGCTGGATGGGCACGACGGCGGTGCCGAGGTCGACGTCGGGGATCTCGCGCCCGACGATCGCGAGGACCGTCAAGGTGTCGGGTCCGTAGATCTGGCTCGACCACATCGTGGTGAAACCCATGTCGCGAAGCGAGTGAGCCCTTTGCAGGATCTTGTCCAGCGAGCCGTCCGTGTCCAGTCCTATGGCGATGCGCATGATCCCTACCCCTTTTTCGACCTGTAGCGTCTCGGTCGTGTCGAACTTCACCCAAACTAGTGGCGCGATCAACGTCGGCATCGTGGGCGCCGGTCAGTTGGCCCGCATGATGGGCGAATGTGCTCACGACGCCGGCGTGCGCGTCACGGTGCTCGCCCTGACCCCGAACGACGCGGCGGTCGCCACCTGTGACGAGGTGGTGATCGGCGAGCCGACCGACGCTCGCGCCCTCGATCAACTCGCCCGCGCGGTCGACGTCGTCACCTTCGACCACGAACTCGTGGACCTCGACCAGATCGAAGGGCTGGAACGTCGCGGCGTCGTCGTGCGACCCTCGGCGAAGGCCCTGCGCTACGCCGTCGACAAGGCCCACCAGCGCCGGGCGCTCAGCGCCGCCGGACTGCCGCTCCCGCGATTCGAAGTCGTTTCGTCGTCGGCGGAGCACACGTTGCCCGCGTTCCTCGATGAGATCGGCGACGACGTCGTGATCAAGACCGCGCGCGGCGGCTACGACGGTCGCGGCGTGTGGTTTTCGAC
>DAIOEY010000175.1:0-3321 GCA_036745995.1 Acidimicrobiales bacterium
CTCAGGCGGCGAGTACCAGCCGTTGACGCCGTTGCGCGACGGCGGTGCGCACCAAATCTCTGGCGCCCGCACGCAGATCGTCCATCGTCCCGTCGACCGCGAGGCACACGCCCGCGTCCGGCCACAGTCCAATGATGCGCGACGGCGCGCGTCCTTCGTGGTCAGCGAGGGTTTCAATGGTCAGATCGGCGCGAAGCCCCGGACCGGCGCTCTTTCCCGGCGCGCCCGAGCGCAGTCGTACCACCACGCGCTCGTCCGGGGACCCGATGATGAGGTCACGGCGTGCTCGCAACGTGGTCCGCGCCGCGGCGACGTCGTAGTAGGCGTCGCTCGAAGCGACCGACCACGCGACGTCCAGATGGCGCGCCGCCTCGAGCGTCGACGAGGCCCAGTTGAGCGCCTCGGCGACCACCAGTCCCCGCACGGGCTCGGAGAGTCCCGCCAGCCAGTACGCCAACGAGCCGCCGCGCGCGTAGCCCGACGCGACGCGCAGCAACTGGTCGTCGATCTCGTCGCCAACGGCGGCGCGCAGTGACCGGTCGGGTCGAGCGACGACCCGTCGCGCCGCGGCGTTGCCGACGAGTCGGCGCGCGGTCACCGGGTTCCAGGTGAAGGTACCTGAGAGCTCGCCCGCACGCTCGACGAGCCACGCGTCGAGGCGGCGGTGCTCGCCGCTCGCAACGGCGCGAAAGCGCGCGCTGAGCGACCGACGGTGGTCGTCGGTCAACGTCGCCGGCCCGTGGGGCGCGTCGTTGACCAGCTCGCACAAGGAACGCTGCGTGTAGCGCCGGTGCAGCAACGTCGTCACGAGATACTTCCCAGTTCTTCGACGACCGCGAGCACCTCGTGCACGCTGCGCGCCAGCATCTCGAAGTCGACGTTCCTCGTCCAGAGTTCGCCGGTCGCCGAGGAGAACATCGCCGAGCGCCACGGGACGATCGACGTCTTGAGCGTGTGCACGAGTGCGTGGTAGCGCAGCACGCGCTCCGCGCCCTCGCCCAATGGTGACGTCGTCAGGTCGAAGAGCACGATCGAGGCGACGTCGCCCTCGCTCGAACCGATGACGAGGTCGACGACGTCACGCAGTTCGACGCGACCACCACCCAGTCGCTGGTACCCCGCCACGGCGGTGCGCGGCGTCCAGTGACTCGCCATCTCGCCCATGGACCGTGACAGGGTGACGGCGTGCGCGGTGACGTCGGTCGCGAGTCGGGCCCGCTCCTCGTTGTCGAGTTGGTCCAGGTGCCCGAGGAGATCGATCGCTCGACCTTCCCCGCGCAGGGTGTCGACGGCGTCATCAAAGGCGTGCTCGACGACGACGCCGACGCTCATGAGACGAAGCAGTTGACTGACCAGTACTCCGCGCAGCAGACCGGTGCGCGACAGTGCGAGGTCGGTGGCCTGGTGGGACTGGCGCAACGACGACGCGCGCACGATGACCGGATGACGTGGCGTCGTGGAACCGAAGACCTTGTAGATGCCGTCTTCGAGTTCGCCACGAAGACCCGCCGCGCTCGTGGCGTCGACGTGTGGTCGCTGTGTGCGTTCGCCGCGTAGTGCCTCGACGACCGAGTGAGGCGATTGCGTGGTCGTTTGGGTCATGAACCAGTGTTGCGTGAGGCTGTCACACGACCTAGCGTGACGACGTGTTCATCACCGTCTTCTCGATCTTCGTCGCGGCGGTGATCGTGTTGTGCGTCCTGACCGTTCGCTGGGCCGTTCGACGCGACCGCGAGCGCCGCGCGAGCGCCGCGCCGCCGCCGGGCGAGACGCCCTAGGCCGAGCGCTCTTGCAGTTCCTTGAGCGCGCGGTCGAGGTCGGCCACGGCGCGCTCGAGTACCGACAGGCGTGTCGCGAGTGTCGCTTCGATGTGTTGGTCCACTCGATCGTCGATCTGCTTGCGCACGCGAGAGTCCACCGAGTCAACGAGTGGTTGGGTGAACTGCTTGACCCACTCTCGAAAGTCGGGCGTTGGTTCCTTTTCGTCGGTTGAATCGCTCATGACTGCAGACTAGGGCTACGGATGGCAGTACACGCCGGCGTTGAACTGCAACGTGTTGAACTGACCGGCCCACGGAGGATTGAGCAAGGTCGTTTCCTCCGCCTTCAATGACGCGGTGGGTGAGCACACCGCGCTGAAGGCGATGAAGCCACGCACGTTGCTCCCACTGGCTCCCGATACCGGTATCGGGCCGCCACCGCCAAACGCCACCGCCATGAAGACGGGTAGTGGCTGGGCGGCGATCGAGTAGTTGCGGAACTCGGACTGCGAGGTGTACACCCCGGCGTTGAGCGACGGGTCGACCGACGCGAGGCCCTGCGCCCAACCCTGGAGCATCGCGGCCCAGTAGCTGGCGTAGAGCGCGATGGTGGCCGGCGACGATCCACCCGGTGCGTCGAGGCCCGAGTGGTTGTCGGGGTAGCCCTCGGGGTCGAAGATGACCCAGTCGGGTTTGAGACCGACGCCGAGTCCGCGGTACTGGTCGATCTGGGTCGCCACCCACGCCCCGGCGGCGAAACCGTGGTTGAAGTAGGTCGTGGGCTTTCGAACCTCAGTGGCCATTGGTCCACTCACCGTCCAGAACGAGAGCCAGGTGACGCGCTTGTGCGAGTTGTAGATGCTTTGGCCGATCAGGAAATCGGGCGAGGTCGCCACGCTGCTGGCCGAGGTGAAGCCCACCCACGGGGCCGACTGCGTGCCGAGCGCGCCGGTCTCGCTGATGATCGGCCAGCCGTCGGTGATGGCTTGGCCCCACTTGCTCGAAGGGATGGCGTAGACCCCGACGCCCTGGAGCGGCGGCGAGTTGATGCCCGCGGCGAAGAGGTCGAGCGGCGTGCCCACGTGAAAGCCCGTCACGACGCCGCCCACGGTGCGCGCCGAGCGGCCCGCAGTGACCGAAACGTCGGTGGCGCTCCAGGTGGTCGCCGGCGCGACGTTGGTGAAGGCGAAGAGGTCGCCCCAGTTGGCCGCCGGTCCGGCGATCGTGAGTTGGCTCGGCGTCGCGTCCATGAAGATCGAACCGCTGAGGGGCGGCGCGCCCGTCGTCGCGGCGGTGACGTTGAACGCGGTCCAGAGTGATGTGGTCACCGTGACCGCGTGGGCGCGAAGGGCGGGACTCGCGAGGGTGCTCGTGGGCGTGCTGAACAGTTCGACGCTGCCATTGGCGCTGAGCCCCGTGACGTAGACCGTGGCGGCGGTCGCCGCGGTGGCGAGTGTGCCGGTGACCTTGGCGCCGGACGTCGCCGTCGTGAGGTCCTGGAGGACCCAGGGATTGGTGCCGGTGCCGGTCGCCGCGTAGAGCTCGACGTCACCGTTGAGCG
>DAIOEY010000176.1:0-3319 GCA_036745995.1 Acidimicrobiales bacterium
CTCGACGCGGACATCGTCATCGGCGCGGTGCTGGTCGTTGGCGCGAAGGCGCCCAAACTGGTGTCGAACGAACTGGTAGCCCGGATGCGCCACGGTTCGGTACTCGTTGACATCTCGGTGGACCAGGGCGGTTGCTTCGAGGCGACGCGACCAACGACGCATTCGGACCCGGTCTTCGAGGTGAACGGATCGATCTTCTACTGTGTCGCCAACATGCCGGGCGCGGTGCCGAACACCTCGACGTACGCGCTCGCCAACGCCACCCTGCCCTACACCATGGAACTCGCCCGCCACGGCTGGCGCGAGGCGGTGCTCGGTGACGACGCGCTCGCCGAGGGTGTCAACGTCGTGCACGGAGCGGTCACCTACGGCCCCGTCGCCGAAGCGCTCGGCATGGTCCACACCCCACTACGATCTTTGATTTAACGTTCAGGAATCAAACTGGGGGAGTGGCTCGCGCGCTGAAGATGTCCGTGGGTCTCTTGCAGTCAGCTACTAAGCAAGGGAACGAATGTCAGAAGCTTCGGTGAGCCACGTGGTACACGCCGAAACGCCCGATCCCCGCCGATGGTTCGCGCTGGTCGTCATCGCCATCGCACAGTTGATGGTCGTCCTGGACGCGTCGATCGTCAACATCGCGCTGCCGCACGCGGCACTTCCCCGGGCCCTCGGCGGACTCGCCATCGCTCCGAAGAACTACCAGTGGGCGGTGACGGCCTACACGTTGACCTTCGGTGGTTTCTTGTTGCTCGGCGGTCGCGTGGGCGACTACATGGGTCGAAAGAAGGCCTTCATCATCGGACTCGTCGGCTTCGCCAGTGCCTCACTCTTGGGCGGATTCGCCCAGAACCAGCAGTGGCTCTTCGGCGCTCGTGCCCTGCAGGGCGTATTCGGCGCGCTGCTCGCGCCGGCGGCGCTGTCGCTCATCTCGGTGACGTTCACCGATTCGAAGGAGCGGGCCAAGGCCTTTGGCGTCTACGGGGCGTTGTCGGGCGTGGGCGCCGCCATCGGCCTCATCGTCGGGGGGCTCTTGACGCAGTACCTCTCGTGGCGGTGGTGCCTCTTCGTCAACACGCCCATGGCGATCTTCTGTCTCGCGTTGGCGATCCCGGAGATCCACGAATCCAAGGTGGACGGTCATCCCCACTACGACGTGCCCGGAGCACTGAGCGCCACGATCGGCATGGTGAGCGTGGTCTTCGGCGTCTCCCAGGCCTCGACGCACGGGTGGGGATCGACCAACTCGTGGCCCTTCATCGCGCTCGGTGGGGCGTTGCTCTGCGTGTTCTTCGTCATCGAGCACTACAAGAAACAGCCGCTCCTGCCACTTCGACTCATCACCAACCGCGTGCGGGCGGGCTCGTACCTGACCCAGATCCTCGTGGCGCTGGGCATCTTCGGCATGTTCTTGTTCATGACCTTCTACTTCCAGAACGTCGACGCGTACTCGGCCGTGAAGTCGGGTCTGCTCTTCATGCCGTTCTCGGTCGGCGTTATCGTGTCGGCCGGCGTGGCGAGTCAACTGTTGCCCCGGATCGGGCCCCGTCCCCTCGCGACCATCGGCTGCTTCCTCGGGGCGGCCGGATTGGCGTACCTGTCGTTCATCAAGCCCGACTCCACGTACCTGACCCACGTCATGCCCCCGATGATCATCACGAGCCTCGGCCTCGGACTGGCGTTCGTCACGTTGGCGTCGACCGCGTTGTTCAACGTCGAGCCCCGCGACACCGGCGCGGCGTCCGCGGTGCTCTCGACGGCCCAGCAGCTCGGCGGATCGTTCGGGACGGCGATCCAGAACACCATTGTCGTGTCGAGCGCGACGGCCCTCATCGCGACCTCCATGCGTCACTCGACCTCGGCGGCGGCCAAGCTGCTCGAGCACAACCGCGCGTACGTCCACGGCTACGACATGGCGTTCCGCTTCGGCGCACTGACGTTGGCGGTGGCGGGCGTCTGCTTCTTCATGATCGTCAACATCGACCGTCACCACCTCGGCCAGCACGATGAAGTGGCGGTCGCGGCGGTCTAATCCTCGATGAACGGGCAGTGACGACAGCCCCGACCACAGCAAACGCCGCGTTCGAGGTGCGTGGCGATCGTGAGGACCATGAAACCCGTCGAGGGATCGCGATAGGTGGGTTCTCCGTCCATCACGGCTTGCGCGTGGGCGCGCAGAATCGCCTCGTAGTCGTCGCGCGTCGGTGCGCAGCGCGAGGGATGCGGCGGCGGGACGTCGGTCACGTTGTCAAACTAACGCTGCGTCAATCATCGACGCGCAGCACGACCTTGCCGAACTTGCCGGGCTTGGCGAACCACGCGTAGGCCTCGTCGACTTCGGCCAGTTCGAATGAATGGTCGATCGGCATCCGCAGTTGGCCGCTCGTCCACAGCGGCACCATTTCCTCGCCGACGCGGGCGATCACCCGGGCCTTCTCCTCGCGCGAGCGCGATCGCAGCGTCGAACCGGTGAGCGACGCGCGCCGTCCCATGAAGGTCAAGAGATCGAGTTCCACCCGACCTCCTCCGCCACCGACGCCGATGACGACGACGCGCGCGAACGGAGCGAGGACCCTTTGGGCGAGGGCGAGATTGGCGGCACCCACGAGCTCGAGCACGACGTCGACGGGCTCGAGCGACGCCACCTCGTCAGTGGTGATCGTCTCGTCGGCGCCCATCGACGCCAGTCGTTGGTGATGCTCACTCGTTCTCGTGACGGCGATCACGTGGGCGCCGAGGGCATGGGTGATCTGCACGGCCGCGAGGCCGACGCCACCCGCGGCACCCGAGATGAGTACGCGTTCGCCGGCCGCCAGGTGGGCCTGGCTCACCAGGGCGTCGTGGGCGGTGCAGAACGCCTCGGCGAACCCGCCCGCTTCGAGCCACGAGACGCCTTCGGGCACGAAGAGCAGGTGCTCGGCCGGCACGGCGCAGTGCGCCGCCTGGGCGCCACCCCCGACGAGCGCGCAGACGCGCCGTCCGAGCAGCGGCTGGTCGACGTCGCTGCCCACCGCACTGACGACGCCGGCGAGTTCCATGCCGGGAACGTCGGCGGGCCAACCGGCCGGGGCGGGATAGAACCCCTGGCGCTGGAGGAGGTCGGCGGCGTTGAGGCCGGCCGCGTGCACGGTGACGATCACGTCGCGCGGGGCGGGCTCGGGTGCCGGCCGCTCGAGCACCTCCAGGTTCCCATCACTGATGACGACGGCACGCATGGACGCAGCCTACGGCTGACACCAATTACGAATTCACCGTTAGCGTCACTGGATGACTCTTTACGACATCCCCGTCCACACGCTCTCGGGCGAAGCGAGTTCGCTCG
>DAIOEY010000177.1:0-3300 GCA_036745995.1 Acidimicrobiales bacterium
TCGGGAGACCGCAGGCGCAGATAGCCCGCGAGGGTGCCCACGAACTCCTTGGTGCCCACACACGCGGCGAGCTGATCGTTCGAGAGCGAGACGCCGAAGCGGCGCTCCATCCACGACGCGCAGGCCGTGCGGTAACCGAGGGACCCGATCGACGAGGGGTAACCGCGGGCACCGTCGCCGCGGGCCAGTTCGTCGATCACGAACGCCGGTGGCGGGTCGATCGGCGTTCCAATCGAACAGTCGATCGGTCCACCGTCGTGGATCTTCGCGAGCGCCTTGAGACCGTCGAGCCGCTCGTAGGGATACGCGGGGGGAACGAAACTCACGCCGAGACCCGCCATTCGCTGAATCGCGCGACGCCGACCGGATCGAGCACCACGCGCAGCACCACGCCTTCGTCCGTGATCGAAGTGTCGATCACCTCGCCTTCACGGTGCGCCGCGGCGAGGAGGTCGCCGCGATCGAGCGGAAGGTGCAGGGTGACGACGCGGTCGTTCGTCCGCAGGCGGTCGCCGATCGTGCCAATCATCTCGTCAAGGTTCTCGCCGGTGAGCGCCGAGACCCAGACGCTGCCCTCGTAGAGTTTCGACAGATCACGCGCGCGCGATCCGGGCACGTCAGCCTTGTTGAACACGAGCAACTCGGGTACGTCCTGCGCGTCGATCTCGGCGAGCACCTCGCGCACCGCGGCGATCTGGCTCTCGGCGTCGTCACTCGCCCCGTCGACGACGTGCACGAGCAGGTCAGCCAGCTGGACCGACTTCAGCGTGCTCATGAAGGCCTTGATCAGTTCGTGCGGCAGGTTCGAGATGAAACCGACGGTGTCGGTGAAGAGCACCGTCTCGCCGCCGGGGAGTTGACGCTGGCGAGTTCGTGGATCGAGCGTCGCGAACAACCGGTTCTCGGTGCCGACCCCGGCGTCGGTCAGGGCGTTTAACATCGACGACTTACCGGCGTTGGTGTACCCCACGAGCGTGACCTCACGGTGGCGCCCGCGCGCGCGACCCTGGCGCTGGACGCCGCGCGTGCGATCGATCTGCTTCAACTCATTGCGAATGTGGTGGATCCGGTGCACCAGGCGGCGCCGGTCGACCTCGAGTTGCGTCTCACCCGGTCCGCGTGTTCCGATGCCACCGGCCTGCTGGGACAGCGAGCCGCCCTCGCGGCGCAGTCGCGGCAACCGGTACTGCAGCAGCGCGAGTTCGACCTGCGCCTTGCCTTCGGGCGTGCGAGCGTTCTGAGCGAAGATGTCCAAGATCACGGCCGTGCGGTCGATCGCGGTGCGCCCGAGTATCTTCTCGAGGTTTCGTTGCTGGGCCGGTGAGAGGTTGTGTTCGAACACGACGGTGTCCGAGTCGACCGCCAAACAGATCTCGCGCAACTCTTGCACCTTGCCCGAACCGAGAAACGTGGCGGGATCGGGCGACTCGCGACGCTGCACCACCCTCGCGGCCACGTCCGCACCCGCGGTGTCCACGAGCAGCGCCAGCTCGTCGAGTTGCTTTTCCAATTCATCGGGACTGACACCGGGGAACTGCACGCCCACGAGCACGATGCGCTCGCGAAACGTCCGGTCGATAAGCGTGCTGGGAATATACGTCAAGCGTCGAGCCACTCCACGTCGGCGACGAACTGTACCGGGCCGCTCAGCGCGGCGGTGTGATCACTCAGTTGCACCCGCAGTTGCCCGCCGGGGTTGTCGACGAGCACGTCACTGTCGACCAGACCCTCGCGCTGGAAGACCGCGACGGCGGCGACCGAACCGGTGCCGCAGGCCATGGTCCAACCAACGCCGCGCTCGATGACGCGAAGCTCGACGCGGCTGCGGTCGATGACACGAACGAACTCGACGTTGGCGCCACCCATCTGTTTCGCCCACTGTTCGGCCATGCCCTCGCGCAGGTTGTCCGACCACGAATGGTCGTCGCGCACCACGACGTGGGGATTGCCGACGTTGGCGACACCGAGCGAACCCCTCAGCGGCTCGACGAAGGTGACCCGACCCATATCGACGCTGCCGTAGCCGGAGAGTCCGTCCATCGCCAGCGTGACGGTGCGCAGTCCCGATTCGGTGAGAACGTCGAGCGTCGTCCAGTCGGCGTTGGTCGTGCGCCGCACGGCGGCGGCGAGACAGCGCACGCCGTTACCCGACATCTCGGCCGTACTGCCGTCGGCGTTGTAGAGGACCATCATCACCGGTGAACCCAGTGTCGCCAGCGCCAACCCGTCCGCCCCAACGCCGGTCGTGCGCTCACAGACGGCGCGAATCCGGTCCCTGGTCCACCAGATCGCGGTCCCCTCGTCACTGACCTCGACGAGGAAGTCATTGCCGGCACCGTGCCATTTTTGGAGCGTTCGCACTGTCACTGACCCCTAGTCTCGCACGAACCCGTCGGGACTGTTCAGCACCGCGACGAGGCGGCCGGCGGCGGCGGCCGGGTCGTCGAACCATTCGATCCTCGGGTCGCGCTGGAACCACGAGCGCTGGCGCCGGGCGAGTCGACGACTCTGGGTGATCGCGTCGCCGACGCAGGTCTCGAGCGCCGCGCCCTCTTCGACGTGACGAAGAAGTTCGCGGTAGCCCACGGCTTGGCGCGCCGTCCGGCTGAGTCCCTTGGGTGACGCGGCGAGCGCGGCGACCTCGTCCACCAGCCCCGCGTCGAGCCAGTTGTGGAACCTCCGGGCGATGCGCTGGTCGAGCACGTCGAAGTCGGCGCGCAGGCCCACCTGGACGACGCGCACCGGTCCGTACGTTCGAAGTCCCGCACCGTAGGAGGAGAATGGGCGGCCGCTGCCAACGGTCACCTCGAGGGCGCGCACGATCCGTCGGGCGTTCGTCGGCTCCATTCGACTCGCCGCCAGCGGATCGAGTTCGTTCAATTCGCCGTAGAGCGCCGCGAGTTCGGTCTCGGCACGCGCCTCGTACTGGACACGCAGTGCCGCGAATTGGGCCGGGATCTCGAAGTTGTCGAGCACCGCGCGCCCGTAGAGACCGGTGCCGCCCACGTAGAGCACCGCACCACCCAACGCCCACACGCCCGCCGCCGCGTCGCGCGCCGCCGATTGAAACTGCGCGACCGTGAACTCCTCGTCGGGTTCGATGAGGTCGATCAGGTGATAGGGAACCTCGGCCCGCTCGGCCCTCGTCGGCTTCGCCGTCGCGAGGTCCATGCGACGGTAGACCGTCATGGCGTCGACGCACAACACCTCGACGTCGCCGGCATCCCTCGCGAGCGCGTGCGCGAGCGCGGACTTGCCCGAGGCGGTGGCCCCCACCAGTGCGGCGGCGGTGCCGCCGTG
>DAIOEY010000178.1:0-3276 GCA_036745995.1 Acidimicrobiales bacterium
CGCCACGAGGAGTTCACGGCCGGCACGTTGCGCCCCGCGGCGATCGTCGACGTGGCGAGCGCCGCTTCATCGAGCGGCGAGCTCGCCGCCTGGACGTTCACCAACATCAACTCAGGTCCCGCCGCGATCGCGAGTCCGTACCGAGTGGCGAACCTGCGGATCGACTACCAGCCCTCGGCGAGCCCGCTCGCCCAGGCCTCGTACCGGGCCCTCGCCGCGACCGCCAACAACTTCGCCCGCGAATCGCAGATGGATGAGCTCGCCCACGAACTCGGCCGGGATCCGGTCGAGTTCCGCGCGGACAATCTCGACGACGAGCGGCTCGTCACGGTGCTGCGCGCGGCGGCCGAGCGGTTCGGCTGGGTGCGCGACGGTGTCGGCCTGGGTCAGGGCATCGCGTGCGGCGTCGAGAAGGGCGGGCGAATCGCCACCGCCGTGCAGGTGCGCGACGTGGAGGGAAGCCCTCGGGTGGTCCGACTCGTCACCGCGTACGAGTGCGGAGCCGTCGTCAATCCCGACACCGTGATCAATCAGATCGAAGGCGCGACCGTCATGGCCCTGGGCGGCGCGCTGTTCGAGGCGATCCGCTTTCGCGAGGGAGTGATCACGAACGGGACCTTCACCGACTATCGCGTACCTAGATTCCGCGACGTCCCCCCGATTGACGTGGTCCTCCTGGACCGTCCCGACGTGGCGCCGGCGGGCGCGGGCGAGACACCCATGATCGCGGTGGCGCCGGCCATCGCCAACGCGATCTTCGATATTAGCGCCCGACGGCTTCGGTCCCTGCCGTTGGACGCCGATGGCGCGAACCCGAAGGGCCGCTGACCCGTCGTTCCCCGGCCCGAGCCGCGTCGCGCCGGGGTCGCGTCCGACGCGATACCCGTCGAGAGCACCCGACAGGCCAACTCGTCCATGAGGCGCGAGCCTCCGTACGGCCTCGCGGTCGATCCGCGGGACTTCCTACTCGGCGGCCGATCGCAACTCGGTACTCGACGCTGCCACTTTGCCCTTCTCGGCCGCGCGAACAGCGTCCCTCATTTCTCGTTGCGAGGTGATGATCGACAGGTCGAGAGGGTGTGGATGCCGACGGATCGGGCACTAACTCGCGACGAGCGCGTCCCATACGACGCTGCCCATGCTGAAGCCCGGCTCAACGAGACCTCGACCGAAGGAACTCACGTCCGCACGGCGAAGCATCAAAGAGCGGTAGACGCCCGCAGCCTGGATGTTGCCGGCCAGTTGCGCTCCAATGATGGTGTCGTTTCGAAGGTAAACCGATCGCAGCGCGGAACCCGACTCCCAGCGCAGCACCTCGTCGGGCTCGTCAGTGGTGCCCATGGCGACGATGGGAATCCCCAGGTGCTTGAGGCTGTTCATGGATTCGGCTCCGTCGTACTTCAGATTGGCGCCGAGCAAGTTACTCGCAGCGATTTCGCCTTCGGCGACGGCGTTCGGGAAGATGGCGTGCACGAATCGCTCGCCCGTGAGCCAGTCGCGTGACTCGGCGACGTCACCCGCCGCGAAAATCCCCGGAACCGAGGTTTGCAACGTGTCGTCGACGTGAATGCCCCATTCGGTGACGATCGGCGAATCGCGGAGAAACTCAACGTGCGGCTTCACCCCGGTGGCGGCCACGATCAAATCAGCCTCGAGCAGCTGGCCGTCGTTCAGACGCACGCTGTTCACCGCGGGTGACCCGACGAAGGCCTTCGCTTCCACGCCGAGACGAAGTTTGACGCCGCGCTCGATCAAGCCACGTTGTGCGACGGCGGCGGTTACGGTATCGAGAACTCGCGGCATGATCCAGTGACGCCGGCCAATGATGGTGACGTCAACGCCGAGGTCGGCGAGCAGCAAGGACAACTCGACACCAATAAAGCCGTTTCCGACGACCAGGGCCGTGCGGGCGTCGCCCCGCTTCACCCGACCGATCAGTTCGTCGGCCATTCGCATGGACTTGAAATCAAAGATCCCGGGCAGCTCCGCGCCCTCCAACGGCGCGTCGAGTCTGCTGCCTGACGCGATGATCAAACCTTCGAACGGTATGCGACTGTCGTCGCGCAGTACCACTTCGTGGTTGTCCACGTCGAGCGCGATCACGACGGCCTCCCGGCGCTCGTCGATCCCTCGCAACTCGGCCACGTCTTGGCCTTTCCAGTAGAGCGTCTCGTCACGTCCCGTGAGGAAGTGGTCGGCCATTGCGGCGGGGGAGTACGGGGGGTACGGCTCGGTCGACAGCGCGACGACCGAGCCGGTCGGATCTTGGCGACGCAGCGTTTCGGCGGCGGTGATGCCCGCGGGTCCGGTGCCGATGATGACGGCGCGCATCAGCGGTTCGCCACCATGCGGTCGCCGGCGTCAATTGCGCTCCGACCGTCGTTCACGAGCACGTAGGAAAGACTCCGTACCGCCTTGGCGAGGGGCGAGTCATCCGGCAGATCGCCAACAGAGGGTTCGCTCACGAGGACGCCCTCGTCAAAAGGGAGCTCGGTGATCGATGAGAACTCGAAACCACCTAGGCGTTCAACGCACGAGAGGGCGTTCGCGGCGTCACCGTCCTTTCGACACTGGTTGATGACCAGATCGATCGTTTCGATGCCGAGTTCTTTCGCCAGGCGGGCGGTCTCCAGAGCGACCTGGATGGAGTTGAAGGTCGGCTCGACCACCACGAGGGCGCGATCGAACCCCCTCGCCAGGGCGCGTCCGAAGTGTTCAACTCCGGCGTGGGTGTCCATGATGACGACGTCGCCTCCGCGTAGACGCATATTGGCGATGGCGGCGGCGAGCAGGGTGTTCTCGGGACAGAGGCACCCGCCACCGGCGCGCCGCACACCGCCCATGACCAAGAGGCGGACTCCGTCGGGCGCCCTGATCGCGAGCCGCTCAACGACGTCCGAGGTGTCGGGATTGAGTCGCAGCATCGTTCCCGAACCCTCGCCGGGTCGAGCGCCGGTCTTCTCCTCGATGTAGTCCGCGCACGATGCCAAGGGCACGACCTCGGCCATCGTGGCCACGTCAATCCCGAGGGTCGCTCCCAGATTGCGTTGCTCGTCGGAATCTACGGCGATGACCTGGGCACCGAGGCGGGCCATGGACCGCGCGAGCATCGCGGTCAACGTTGACTTACCAACCCCGCCTTTGCCGACCACGACGATTCGGACGCCATGGTCGGGATTGGCGTCCGACGCTAACTCCTCGCTACGCGCCGCGCACACGTTCTCAACTCCCCACCATCGCGCCGGCGGTCGCGAACTCTTCGTCATGAATATCTTC
>DAIOEY010000179.1:0-3245 GCA_036745995.1 Acidimicrobiales bacterium
CGTCACCGACGGGGAGATCCTGTTAAAGGGTGAGAACATCGCGACCTGGACGCCCGACCAGCGAGCGCGCGCGGGCATCTTCCTCGCCTTCCAGTACCCCGAGGCGATCAGCGGGGTCTCCGTGCTGCAGTTCCTTCGCCAAGCCATCGCGTCACGCAAGGGGCTCGACGAGTTGAGCGTGCTCGAGGTCCGTCTCGACCTCGCCGAGTGGATGGACCGCCTCGGCATGGACCCCGCCTTCGCCGAACGTCACCTCAACGACGGCTTCTCCGGCGGGGAGCGTAAACGCAACGAGGTCCTCCAGATGGCCCTGTTGGAGCCGGTCGTCGCCATGCTCGACGAGACCGACTCAGGACTCGACATCGACGCGTTGCGCGTGGTGGCGCGTGGCGTTCGCACCGTTCGCGACGAACACCCGTTAATGGGTGTCCTCGTCGTGACCCACTACGTCAAACTCCTCGAGGAGATCCAGCCCGACCAGGTCCACATCCTCGTCGACGGCCAGATCGTGCACTCCGGCGGTGCCGACCTCGCCCAACTCATCGAACTCGAGGGGTACGACGCCTGGCGACCGGTAACCACGTGACCAGCTACGATCCGCGCCGCGTGCGAGCTGACACGCCGCTGCTCGCGAGAGTCGTCAACGGCCGGACCATCACCTACCTCGACTCCGCCTCCACCTCGCTGCCCCCGCGCACCGTGATCGAGGCGATGAGCCGCTACTACGAACTGCGCCACGCCAACGTGCACCGCGCGGTCTTCCAGACCGCCGAAGAGGCGACCGCCGCCTACGAGGGGGCCCGCGAGGGCATCGCCCACTTCATCAACGCCCCCGGTGGCGCTGGTGAGGTCGTCTTCACGAAGAACGCCACCGAGTCGTTCAACCTGCTCGCCAAGTCCTGGGGCGCGACGAACCTGAAGGCCGGCGACGTGGTGCTGCTCACCGAGATGGAGCACCACGCCAACATCGTGCCGTGGTTCCAGTTGCGCGACCAGATCGGCATCGAGGTCCGGTTCATCCCCGTGGGTGACGACTTTCGCCTGGATCTCTCCAACATCGAGGAGATGCTCGAGGGCGTCAAGCTCCTGTCGGTGACCGCGATGTCCAACGTGCTGGGCACGATCAACCCCATCAAGGAGCTCGCCGCCGCCGCGCACCGTCACGGCGCGCTGATCGCGATCGACGGCGCGCAGTTGGTCGGACACGGCGTCACCGACGTCACCGACCTCGACGTCGACTTCTTCATCTTCTCGGCCCACAAGATGCTCGGGCCCACCGGTCTCGGGATCTTCTGGACCCGTGAGGCGATCCTCGACGCCATGCCGCCCTTCCTCGGCGGCGGCGGCATGATCGCCGACGTCCGTCTCGACGGTTACACGCCGGCCGACGGACCCACTCGATTCGAGGCCGGAACACCACCCATCGCCGAAGCAGCGGGACTCGGCGCCGCGGTGCAGTATCTCGAACACCTCGGCATGAGGAACATCGTCGCCCACGAACACGCACTGACCGGCGACGCCCTCACGCGTCTCGCCCTGGAGTTCCCCGAACGGTTACGGGTCATCGGACCGAGCGACACGGTGGACCGCGGCGGCGTCATCAGTCTCGACGTGGAGGGCGTGCATCCCCACGACGTCGCCCAGGTGCTCGACCAGTTCGGTGTCTGCGTTCGTCCGGGCCACCACTGCGCCAAGCCCTTGATGCGGCGGTTCGGTCTGGCGGCGACCGCTCGTGCCTCGTTCGGTCCGTACTCTCTGGTCCAGGACACCGACGTGTTGCTGGAGTCACTCGCCCACGCCATAAAGATGTTCGGATAGATCGATGTCGAACCTCGAAGACCTCTACAAGGAGATCATCCTCGACCACTACCGCTCTCCGCGCAACCGCGGCGAGTTGACGTCACCTCCGGCGATCCGCGTCGAGGGTTTCAATCCCTTGTGCGGAGATGAAGTGACGGTCTTTCTCAACGTTGACGGCGGCGTCATCACCGACATCAAGTTGTCGGGTCACGGATGTTCGATCTCCCAGTCCTCCTCGTCGCTGATGAGCGCCGCGGTGAAGGGAAAGTCGCTCGACGAGGCGCGGGCCACGATCGAGAAGTTCAAGCAGTTGATGACGTTGCACGAAACGACCCTCGACGAGAACGGCGAACCCGAGAAGGTCGATCTGCGCTCCCTCGGTGAGATCGCTGCGCTGCAGGGCGTCGTCAAGTTCCCGGTGCGCATCAAGTGCGCCATCCTGGCGTGGAACACGCTCAGTCAAGGACTCGACGAGGTAACGACTGCGAGTTAAGGGGCGCAGGGCCTCGGGTCGAATGACGGGACCGCCAACGTCGGGTTGGTCGTCGTGGTCGTCGGCACTTTCTTCTTCTTGCCCTTCAGCGTCGTCGTCGTGTGCTGCGTCGTCGTGGTCACGGGAACGATGTGGGGCGGCATCGGGGTCGCCCCGAGCGCGTTCGGCGGCGGGTTCGTCGGCGGAATCTCCTCGGACCCGAAGATGTTCACGATCATCTGCTCGGCCTGCGGCTCCTGCGTGATCAGCACGTCGGCGCCGCCGATGACGGCCGGGATCGTTGGCAGCGTGTACGTCAGCATCGCCGAAGGATTGAAGCTGTGGTACTTGAGCGCCAAGCCGATGAGCTCTTTCAGCGTGAACGTGTTGTCGATCGCGATCCCCTGGGGCAGCTTGGACAGGAAGTTGTTGATAGCCAATGGATTCGTGAATCCCATTCCCTTCACCCGGCTGATCATGGCGCGAAGGAAGGCGTTTTGACGGTCGATGCGACCGAAGTCACTCGTCGGGTCAGAGACCCAGCCCATGTTGTAGAGCGCACTGTCGGAGTAGTTGTTGCCCGGCCATTTGGAGACACCGCGAACGTTGTAATAGAAGTGGCGGCTGCGGGCCACGGCGAGCGCCTGAAACCCGGTCACCAATTGGCATCCGGGGTGCAGGATGCTCAGTCCCGAGTAGGGGTCGTGCGAAGGGTACGGGAAGTAGAGATAGACCCCGCCGATGGAGTCAGCGGCGTTGATCAAGCCCGCGAAACCGACCTGGATCACGTGGTTGATCGGAATGCCGAAGTTCGCCTCAATGGTCTGGACCAGCAGAGACGGCCCCTTGCCGTAGTTCACGTTGATGCGGTTGAACTTGCCGTAGAGGTTCTGGTTGGCGAGCAGGGTGACGTACGTGTCGCGGGGGATGGAGAGGATACTGATGGTGTTGTTGACCGGATCGACGTGCATGA
>DAIOEY010000180.1:0-3235 GCA_036745995.1 Acidimicrobiales bacterium
GCGCTCGCGATGCCCCCGGTGGCCAACATCCCCATCGAGATGGCGAACTGGGCGTTTATCTGTCCCACCGCGTCCGCCGGTGACAGCAGGGGATAGTCTCCCGCCGGTTGGATCGCGAAACTGTCGCCGCCGGCGTTGAGCAGCGTGCCGTCACCGGCGAAGCTGAAGAAGTAGTCCATGCCCGTGTTCTCGCCGGCAACCAGAATCGGCACGGTCACGTTGGTGGGTCCCGTTGGACCGCCCGGTGCGTCAACCGAGGCAGTACCCACGTCGAACGTGCCCAACGCCTGGGCGAAGGACACCGCGAGGGCCTTCAACTGATCCGGCGACTGCGTTGGGACCGAGGTCGACTGGGTCGCGTTGACGTTCACGCCCCACGTGTCGTACCCGGCGTACGGCACGAGCCAACCTGAGTACTGCGCGCCGTTCGCGGTGAAGGACTGACCGTTGTCGGTCGTCGACGGCGTGCCGACGTCGACGTGAAGGACCTTGGCGACGTCGCTGAGTGTGGCCGCGGGGTCGCTCGGTGCGTTCAGTGTGTAGGACGTCGCGACGCCACCCTGGGTTGGGAGGTTGTCCGCACCGTGGAACTGGTAGTTGAGGCGCGCGATCATGAAGGTGCCCGCCACCGGGCTCTCCGTCGCGTAGCCCGTCGACTTGTGGGTACTCGCCGCGGCGAAGCCGAGGATCGGCAGGGCACTGCCCGCCGTGTTGAGTGCCGTGATCCCGAGCGCGGTCAACAGGCTGGCGGCCGCGACCGATCCGGCCATTCGGAACTTGAAGCCCCGCCACGCGGTCGCCGACTTCTCATAGGGTGAGGCGACGATCCGACTGATCATCGCGTCAAAGTTCGCCGAGGTGTACGGCGCGCCGGCCGCGGGGTCGCTCGCGATAAGTCGCTCTTCAAATGACGTCACGGACCCTCCAATCCCTTCACATGGTTCATGTCACGAACCGGCGAAACTTTCATTCGGCCGCCACGACGTCGAAATTCCTTCGAAACCGGTCCTGGGCTCGCGAGAGGCGCACGGCCGCCGCGTTGGTCGTGATGCCAAAGATCACGCCGATCTCGACCGAGGTTCGTCCGTCCCAGAAGTGCAGCAGGAGGATCTCGCGGTCGTCGTCACTGAGCGAGCCCAGCGCCTCTCGTATCGACTGGTCCGCGATCACGTAGTCCTCCGCCGCCGCGTCGGGCGGCGCCGGGCGAAGGTGCGACTCCAGCGTGGAGATCCGGCGCTGCTTGCGCACGGCGTTGCGCAAGACGTTGCGCGCCACACCGATCAGCCAGGGAATCTGTGCGTCACTGGGTATATCGTCGAAACGCCGCCAGGCGATCAGCAGTACCTCTTCGACGAGGTCGTCGAGGTCCGCGGCGGCGAGGGGGTAGAGACGCCGGCGAAGATAGGCACCGATGGGCGGCGTCGCCTCGAGGGCGAGCACGCGAAACCGTCGCTCTCTTGATGGTGCCACGATCGTTCCCTGTCCGTTTCGACCTCGTTCTTACACACTTTCCCAGAAAAAACGTCGACCAGGGCGGCGCTCGGGAAAGATGCGCGAGCGAGGGGTAAGTTGAGCGTTATGACTGACGAACTCCCGGCAATCCCCGAACCCGACGTCTCGGCCGAGAATCCCATCTCCGAGCACTGGGTCTGGGTCGGTGCGCACCGTCCCCCGTGCCCACGCGTGCTCTTCGAGCACATGACGGGCAACTGGCGTCTCGAGGCCGTGCCGCACGAGGTACATCCGGCCGCGACCTTCAGCGCGCTGCGTCGCCAGAAGATCGCCGAATATTTCCCTGGTCAGACACTCGTGATCCCCACCGGTAATCCCAAGATCCGGGCCAACGACACGGACTACCGCTTCAGGGCGGGCACCGACTTCTTCTACCTCACGGGATCCGTTGAACCGGACTGCGTCTTGGTGATCACGCCGGGCTCGGACTCGGCGCGCTGCACCCTCTACGTCCCCCAACGCCGCGACCATCAGACGCACGAGTTCTTCACCGACGCGCGCTACGGCGAGTTGTGGGTCGGGGCGCGCCGGGGCGTCACCGAGGCGGCCGCCTTCTACGAGATCGACACCGCACCGCTCGACTACCTCGAAAAGGACCTCGCGTCACAGCTCGCGTCCGACGTGCTCACGTTGCGCGGACTGGACGTCTCCGTCGACGCGATGCTGGGTGCGAACGAACACGACGAACGACTCGGCGTCGCACTCAGCGAGCAGCGCCTCGTGAAGGATTCGTTCGAAGTGGCGCAACTCCAACTCGCGATCGACTACACCGTGAAGGGCTTCGCCGACGTGGTTCGCGCCCTGCCCGCCGCCGAGGGTCGCGGCGAGCGCGTGATCGAAGGCGTCTTCAATCTGCGCGCGCGCGTCGAAGGCAACGACGTGGGCTACGACACCATCGCGGCGAGCGGATCGAACGCCACGATTCTGCACTGGACGCGCAACAACGGCGCGGTGCGTCGCGGCGAGATGCTGCTGCTCGACGCCGGCGTCGAGTGCCACAACCTCTACACCGCCGACGTCACCCGAACGATGCCCGTCAACGGCACGTTCTCACCCGCTCAACGACGCGTCTACGACCTGGTGCTCGCCGCCCAGGAGGCCGGCATCGCCGCCGTAAGGCCTGGCGCCTCGTTCACGGCCCCCAACGACGCCGCGATGAAGGTGCTCGCCGAGGGCCTGTTCGAGATGGGGATCATGCAGGAGACGCCCGAAATCGCGCTTCGCCGCGATCGCCAGCTCCATCGGCGCTACACGCTGCACGGCGTCAGTCACATGCTCGGCATCGACGTCCACGACTGCGCGAACGCCCGCAACGACGTCTACCTGGGAGAGCTGCACGAGGGCTACGTCCTCACCGTCGAACCCGGTCTCTACTTCCAGGCGAACGACGAGACGGTGCCCGAGGAGTACCGCGGCATCGGCGTTCGCATCGAAGACGACGTCCTCGTGACCGCGGACGGTGCACGGAATCTGTCCGCGGCGCTCCCGAGGACCGCCGACGACGTGGAAGAGTGGATGGCCGCGATCTGGCGCGAGGGCCCGACCGACCTGCGCCTTTGATGAGGACCTAGGCGACGACGCGCAGCGGGATACTGCGCGGACCTCTGACCTGTCCCGGCGCCCAGGTGACGTCGTGACCGGAGAGTTCGAAGCGCGGGTAGCGCTTGATGAACTCCTCGATGGCGACGCGCAGTTCGAGACGCGCGAGGTTCGATCCCGCGCA
>DAIOEY010000181.1:0-1314 GCA_036745995.1 Acidimicrobiales bacterium
TAGAGGTAGTGCGGCGGTACTTCGTGCGCGTCGTGGCGCAGGCGACGGACCTCTTCTTTCAGTCGCGATACTTCTTCTCGCAACGTCGCGACCATCGCTTCAAGTTCTTCGCGGGTCGGCTCGTGCATCGTCATGACACAAGGCTGCCACATCCACGACGGCGGGTACGTCGCGTGCGTCGCCGAACGGGAGGGCTGCGCGACGCCGACTCGTTGCTGTCACTGGCCGGGCAGCGACGACGGGGTGGTCGAAGCGAGCCGGAGGCGTGGTGACAGACTGACGTCGTGCGACGCGCAGTGGCGACGGTGATCACGGTGACACTCCTTGGAGCGGGACCGGCGGCCATTGACGCGCACGCGGCGTCTCCCTTCGTGCGAACGTGCGCAGCGACGTCGGTGCGCGTCGTGGAGTACAACACGTCCGTCGGTGCCGGCAGCGTCAACGACCTCTTTTGGATCGAGAACGTGAGCGCTCAGGCGTGCGCGTTGCGCGGCTACGTTCGCACGGCCTACGTCGGAAACTACGGCCTCAAGCGTGCGAAGGTCGTTCACAACTTGGTCGTCGCCCAGGCCGACTCGTTGGGACGAAATGGCAATGACCTCGGTGGTGTGAAGCGGGGCACAAGGATTCCGACGGTCACCCTCGTGCCGAGAACCGGACGTGCGTCGTTCTGGATCTACGGGACCGACATCCAAGTCGGATCGCCGTCACCACGGTGCATCATCTCGTTCAAGATGTTGGCCTGGTTGCCCGGAAGCGCGAGTGCGATTTTGGTCAGTCCGATGCGCTCCGACGGTTTCTTTTGGTGTGGCGCGATCGCGGTGCACCCGATCGTGCCCGGTGCGTCGGGGTCCGATCCGTCGGTGCCGCTGCGCTACTACTTCGGGGTTCCGAGTTGAGCGAGAGGTTCGTCGTGTCATTGCCCGCACCGCAGTAACCTCTCTATCGGCTTGCAATCTATCGGCTACCGATATAGTCTGAGCGTATGAGCAAGTCCACCACGTCACTTGATGGCGTCAGCCGCAGCGCCGGTACGGCCGCGTTGATCCTTTCGAGCTTGGCCGGAGGGGACAAGCACGGTTACGCCCTCGTGAAGGACGTCGAAGAGTTCGCCGGCGTCCACCTCGCGCCGGGCACCCTCTACGAGGCCCTCGCCCGGCTCGAGGCGCAGGGTCTCATCGAGGCACTCGAAGCGACCGACCGGCGTCGGCCGTATCGCCTGACTGCCGGTGGCGCAACCGTGCTCGCCGATCATCTCGCTCTCCAGCAGCGCGTGGTGAAGGTGGGTCTGGCCCGCCTCAACCGAGGTTGGTC
>DAIOEY010000181.1:1414-3235 GCA_036745995.1 Acidimicrobiales bacterium
TTGGGACGATGACGTTCCTGTCGTCACTGTTCGTCGTCTTCGCCCTCTACTTCTGGTCCTTCGCCATGCTCACGTGGAATTCGAACTATCGGTGGCAGGCATCGACCGCGGTGACGGTCTGGACGGGGGCGATCACGGTCGTCTCGGCATTGATGGTCGTGATAGTGGCCCTCGTCTTCATCGCCTTCTTCGTCCGTGCCCTGAGGAGTGCGCTGACGGGTCACTCGAAAGGGCTGGCGGTGCCTCTCACTGCGGTGAGCGCGTCATTGGTCGTCTTGTGGTGGTCGGTTCACCAGTCGATCCAGTTCGTCATTGCTCGCGGCGGCATCGACTGGGCGAGTCCGGGTTCAGCGATCAAACAACTCGCCGGCGCGACGATCGCGGCCACTCGTAACATCATCTGGGCGTGGACGCCCTCGGGCTATCGATTGTTGTCAGCGTCGGGTCTGGTCTTCGACCTGGCGCCCGTCGCGTTGCTCGTTCTTGCCCTCGGCGTCGCGGTATTGATCCGTCGCACCGAGTTTTCGCTCTTCGCCGGTCGAGCCGGTCGGGTCGTGGCAATCGCGAGCGCGGCCTCGATGGCCCTCTACCTCGTGAGTTACGCCGGTTGGATCGTGGCTGGCGGCCCCGACGCCGCCGCCGCCGGATCGTTCCAGCCGTTGACCCACATGGAGTTCCTCCTGCTCGGTCTCATGACCCTGGTCGCCCTGGTCGGGGTAAAGACGGCACGCGTAGAGTTGCGCAGGCGCAGTTCGTAGCGGTGACGGGTGGGCGTTTCGTGCCAACACAGAAGAAGAGAGACCTCGCGTCGAGCGGATTCGCCAACGGTTCTCTCTACAACTCGGCGAGACCCAACTATCCAACGCCGGCGATCGACTATTTCGTGGCGACCTTCGGGCTCAACCACGGCTCGCACGTGCTCGACCTCGGAGCTGGAACGGGCATCTTCAGCCGTCAGATCCTCGCGCACGTCGGACGGCTGACGGCAGTTGACCCGTCGGCGTCGATGCGTGAGAGCTTTCGCGCTGCGACTCCCGGCGTGGAAATCCTCGACGGCAGCGACGTGTCCATTCCGCTCGGGGACGCGAGTGTTGACGCGGTCTTCGTGGCGCAGGCCTTCCACTGGTTCGATGCTCCCAAGGCGCTCCTCGAGATACGTCGGGTGCTGCGGCCCGACGGGGGGCTGGGCCTCGTGTGGAATGAACGCGACGAGTCGGTCCCGTGGGTCAGAGAGTTGAGCCGGGCCATGCGCTGGGACGTGGAGCAGCCCTACCGGGTCGGCGCCGACTTCTCGAGCGTGCTCGCCGCGGGACCCTTCGCCGACGTGGCGCGCGTCCAGTTCCGCCACGCCCAATCGCTCAGTCGCGACGACCTGTACCGGCGCGTTCTCACGACGAGCTACGTCGCGGTCATGGCGGACGCGCAACGCGACGAGCTGATGAGCGACGTCGCCGCCGTAGTCGAGCGACAACCCGAGATCGTGGTGTTGCCCTACGTCACCGACGTCTACAGCGCCACGGCGAAACCCCGTCCCGGCACGGTCGGTTGAGGCCTGCGCGACGGCGCCTCGCTGTACCATCGGCTGATGCCAAACGAGGTGACGGAACTGGTTGCACGGCTCTGGCCGGGACGCGCACTCGACGTCGTGCCGCTCAGCGGCGGCATCACCAACGCGAACTTCATGGTCGACCTTGGTGACGACCAGGTGGTCGTGCGTATTCCGGGTGAGCACACCGAGTTGCTCGGCATCGACCGTCGCCAGGAGTCGGCCGCCAATCGGCTCGCCGCGTCGATCGGCGTCGCGCCGCCCGTGCTCGCCGA
>DAIOEY010000182.1:0-3210 GCA_036745995.1 Acidimicrobiales bacterium
CCGGTGTTGGACTTGCCGCCGATCCGGTTCATGGCGATGGCGAGCGTGGTGTGGGCTTCGACTGAGATCGAGCCGTAGGACATCGCGCCCGTCGAGAATCGCTTGATGATCGACGCCGCACTCTCGACCTCGTCGATAGGCAGCGGCGTCGTGGCCGGCACGAAGGAGAACAGTCCGCGCAGCGTCACTCGATCAGTCGACTGATCGTCGACGAGCGCGGTGTACTCCTTGAAGATGTCGAAGCGCTTCTCGCGCGTCGCGTGCTGGAGCTTTTGCACGGTGCGCGGATTGAATAGGTGGACCTCTCCTTCGCGACGCCACTGGTAGTCACCGCGATTGGCGATCTCCAGCCGCTCACCCGCCGCCGGGTGATACGCACTGGCGTGCAGGGTCAGGACGCTCTCGCCGATGTGTTCGATCGTCACGCCGCCCAGACGCGAATGGAATCCGGGGAAGTAGCGACTGAGGACCTGGTCCGAGATTCCGACGGATTCGAAGAGCTGGGAACCGACGTAACTTGCGACGGTGCTCACGCCCATCTTCGACATGGTCTTCACGATGCCCTTGTTGAGCGCCTTGCCGTACTGGTAGCGCGCCTCGAAGGCACTGAGCGCGTTGAGTTCGCCCTCTTCGATGAGTGCGTCGATGGATTCGTAGGCGAGGTACGGACAGACCGCCGACGCGCCAAAACCCAGCAGGAGAGCCACGTGATGCACTTCTCGAACGTCGCCGGCCTCGAGGATCAGGGCCGCGCTGGTGCGCAGGTGTTCGTCGACGAGGCGGTGGTGCACCGCCGAGGTCAGCAGCAGGCTCGGTATCGCCGCGAACTCACTCGACGTGTTTCGATCTGACAGGATGACGATGTTGGCGCCGGCGCGCACGCGTCCGACGACCTCGTCGGCAACGCGCTCGATGGCGGCGGCCAGTCGTTCGCCGGCACTCCCGACTCCGTGCGCCTCGAAGAGACCGTCGATCACGACGGCACGGAAGCCCTCCACCAACGAGCTCTCCTCGATGTAGCGAATCTTCGCCAACTCGTCGGTGCTCAGCACCGGCGACGGCAGGACGATCTGGTGACAGTGGCGGGCGGTCTCGTTGAGGAGGTTCTCCTCTCCCCCGATCGCGACGCGCGTCGAGGTGACCAGTTCCTCGCGGATGGCGTCGAGTGGCGGATTGGTCACCTGGGCGAAGAGCTGGGTGAAGAAGTCAAAGAGTGGCCGCGCCAACTTCGACAGTACCGGCAGGGTGGCGTCCGAACCCATGGAGCCGATCGGCTCTTCGCCGACCTGGGCCATGTGACGGATGATGAGCCGCAGGTCCTCTTCGCTGTAGCCGAAGTTGCGCTGCTGGCGCACGACCGACGCGTGGCTCGGCATGAGCATGGGCCGGCTCTCGATGGCGTCGAGAGAGACCTGCTGCTCCTCGAGCCACGTCCCGTACGGCGCGCGTGCGGCGAGGCTCCGCTTGAGTTCTTCGTCGTCAATGATCCGACCCTGTTCGACGTCCACGAGGAAGACGCGGCCCGGCTGCAGACGACCCTTGCGCTCAATGTTGTCGGGGGCAACGGGCAGTACGCCCACTTCGCTGGCGAAGATCACCCGCTGGTCCTTCGTGACCCAGTACCGAGCCGGGCGCAGGCCGTTGCGGTCCAGCACCGCGCCGACCACCTTGCCGTCACAGAAGGTCACCGACGCCGGGCCGTCCCACGGCTCCATGAGCGCGGCGTGATACCGGTAGAAGTCGCGCCGCTCGACGCCCATCGCGCTCGAGCGCTCCCACGCCTCGGGGATCATCATCAGGACCGCGTGCGGCAGGGAACGCCCCGACTGCACCAACAGTTCGACGACCTCGTCGAAACTCGCCGAGTCACTCATGGACTCGGTGATGATCGGCGTGAGGGCGGACACCGGCACCGGCAGGACCTCGCTCAGCAGCGTGGTCTCGCGCGCGGTCATCCAGTTGCGATTTCCGCGAACGGTGTTGATCTCGCCGTTGTGGGCGATATAGCGAAAGGGCTGGGCGAGGTCCCAGCGCGGCAGTGTGTTGGTGGAGAATCGACTGTGCACGACGGCGATGGCCGACGCGAGCCGCTCGTCGCGCAGATCGTCGAAGTAGAGGCGCAATTGGGGCGACGAGAGCATGCCCTTGTAGATCAGCACGTTGGCCGAGCACGACGCGGCGTAGACGTCGTGAGTGTGTTCGAGGATCTTTCGCGCGCAGTACAAACGGCGTTCGAGGTCGTCCGCCGCCGTTTGAGACACGATGAGCTGTTGGACGAACCGGGGCTCGCTGGCGCCCGACGTCGGACCGAGCAGTGTGGAGTCGACGGGCACGTCCCGCCAGCCGGCACTGGAGAGCCCGAGCGACGCGAGAACGCCGTCGATGTCGGCCCGCAGTGCCACGACGTCGAGGGACTTGGGGATCATCCAGTGCGCCACGCCGTAGGAACCGGGTTCCGGAACCGCGTCGTGGAAGATCGAACGGATGAAGGCGTCGGGCATCTGGACGAGCAGGCCCGCGCCGTCGCCGGAATCCACGTCGGCACCGGTGGCGCCACGATGCTCAAGGTTCTCGAGGATGGTCAAAGCGTCGACGACGGTCGCGTTGGTCGCTCGCGCCGTCAGGTCGGCCACCATTCCAACGCCACAGGCGTCGTGCTCAAAGTTGGGGTCGTAGAGGTTCTTTGTCATGGCGTCGTCTCTGGGGCAACGCTGACCCGCACTCATTATAACGAAAGTGACGCCCACCTACCCGACCTACGCTGGCAAGGTGAACGTCAAGAAACAGACCGTCATCGTTGTGGGCGGCGGCATCATCGGTTTGGTGAGCGCCTTTCGACTGGCGCACGCCGGCCACGCGGTCACACTCTTCGATCCCGCGCCCGCGCAGGGCGCTACCCACGCAGCCGCGGGGATGCTGGCGCCCTCGGGAGAGATCGCGCCGGGCGAGGAGAGCAACTACCGTCTCCAGCGTGGTGCGCTCGACGCGTGGCGCAGTCTCATTGACGAACTCGCGAGCGTCGAAGGAACGGTGCTCGAGATCCACGAGACGGGGACGTTGATCGTCGGATGGGACGCGAGCGATCGACGCCAGATCGAACAGTTCATCGGCGTCGCGAAGAGTTTCGACGCTGCCCACGACGTCGTCGAGCGCAGTTCGTCGCCCGAGCTCTTTCGCGGACTTTCGGACCGGATTCGAGACGGCGTCGTG
>DAIOEY010000183.1:0-3202 GCA_036745995.1 Acidimicrobiales bacterium
TGGCATCCGTTGCACGAGAGCCCGCCGCTCAGCGCAGGATCGCGTCCGTCGTAGAACAGCCTGCGTCCCGCCGCGGCCAGCGGAGAAAGCGGATCCTCACCGACGCATCCCACGCCCAGCCGACCGTCCGCGACAGACCAGCGCACCACGGTGAAGGTCGTTGCGCAGTACACGTAAGCCGTCTCCTCGTCCGGCGAGAGGACGAGGCCATTCGGCGCGCCGCACTCGGGGAAGCGCACGGCCTCGGCGCCGTGCAGCGCCGGTGCAAGGGAGCGTCCCGGGAGGATGATCCCGGCGGCGTCGCCCTCGCCCACGAGGACGAGCGCGTCGTCGCGCGAGCGGACGGTCGCCGCGCGCGGTTGCGTCACCGGCGCCAGCTCGGAGATGGCGACCGGCCCCCGTGTTCCGTCCCCGAGGAGTCGCTCCGTGGGCCCCTGCTCGGTGCCTGCGAGGACGGCGTTGCCGTCCGCTGCCGCGAGGCTCACGTGCACCGCCGTGCCCGCCGGCGTGTGCTCGCGGGCGTTGCTCAGGAGGTTGGCGACGACCTGACGCAGCTGGTGGTCGTCGCCCATGACGGTGACAGCGTCGGGTGAGCCGACCCCGCCTCCGTGGAGCAGCGGATCGAGTCCACCCGCGACTGGGTGGCCAACAGACCCGCCAACTTGAGCTCAGGTTCGTCCATCACCGTGTTCCACTAGACGCGATGGGCACCGTCGAGGAGATCTTGCAATGCCACTTCGGGATCTCGTAGTCGAGTTACGTCGATCTGTTCGCCCGAGCGAACGAGGTCGGCAATGGCATCGGTAACGTCCCAAACGTTGACATTCATGCCCGCGAGAACGCGTCCATCTCCTAGCCAGAAGGCGATATATTTCCCACCGGCCACTTCACCGCGAAAAACGATCTGGTCGTACTTGCCGGCGTCGACGAAGCCTGAGTACTCCATGCCCAGGTCGTACTGGTCGGAGTAGAAGTAGGGCACACGGTCATAGGCGATAGCGCGGCCCAACATGTTGGCCGCCGCCACGGGTCCCTGGTTGAGCGCAGCGGACCAGTGCTCTAGTCGGAGGTGACGTCCGAGGAACGGGTACCAGGCGTTGGCCACGTCGCCGGCCGCGAACACGTCGGGATCCGAGCTGTTCAGGTGCTCATTGACAACTATCCCATTGTCGATCGTGAGGCCGGCCTCTTCGGCCAACCCGGTGTTCGGAGTGATGCCAACGCCAACGACGACCACATCAGCATCGATCTGGCGGCCATCCGCGAGACGTACGCCGGTGGCCCGATGGTCCACACCAGTGATCTCGGCTACTTCGACGCTCATGTGCATCGTGACCCCGTGGCGGGCGTGCAGGGTGAGGAAGATCTCTGCGACCTCGGGGCCGAGTACGCGCACCAGCGGCAGTTCCGCGGTCTCTAATACGGTCGCCTCGACGCCAGCGGCGCGGGCCGCGGCTGCGGTCTCGAGGCCGATCCATCCGGCCCCGATGATCGCAACGCGCTTCGCGGTCACGAACGCGGTCTTGATCGCCTCGCAGTCGGCCACTCTTCGTAGGTATAACACTCCGTCGAGGTCGCCTCCGGGCACCTTTAAGTGACGGGGAGACGAGCCAGTCGCTAGAAGTAGTTTGTCGTAATCGAACTGCTCTCCGGAATGCACGGTCAGTTGGTGAGCGGCGACATCAAGGATCGTGGCCGAGCAGTTGAGGCGAAGCTCGACATCGTTGTCCACGTACCACCGCTCGGAGTGAACGTAGATTTTCTCCTTCTCCAATTTACCTTGCAGGTAGTCCTTGGATAGCGGAGGGCGGTCGTAGGGCCGCTCGGTCTCGTCGCCGATGAGTAGGACCCGCCCGTCGAAACCCTCGGAGCGCAGGGCTTCGGCCGCTTTGGCACCGGCCAAGCCACCACCGACGATCACGAACGTCCGTCGTCGTGTCATCTCGTCACGACCTTCGTCACGTGGGCCCGGGTATCTGGCACACACACCGTTCGATGGCGCGGCCGTGGCACACGGCCCGAACTCGAATGCGGCCAAGTGAACGAACACGGGCGAGGGAACTGCGACGATTCGAACATTTCTGTTGCTCCTCTACTCTTGGACATCTTTCGAGCGCCAACATCGGTGCTTACGCTGCCAAGGTCTGGAGCAACAACGCGCCACCAACGTCCACTCGGTCTCACGCGTGCTTATCAGTTTAATTTGCTTCCACGAACGCTCGTACACCGTGAGCTCGCACGTCGGGTGAAGGCCACGACTTGGACGAATCGAGCCCCAGCTGTCATTGGCCTCGTCCACCAGTCGAAGCTCTCCCGTTACTTGACGGCGAATCCTTCGATAGAGAAGCGCACGGCGCCGATTGGTTCAACGTCGTGGGCAACCTCTGACGCAATGGCCTGCGTTGAGTTGGCCTCGAAAACTACATCGACCGGCGGACCGGTTTGTACCTTGAAACGCGGTCGTTCCTCGTGAATCGTCAGTCTTCCCCAGAAGAGCGGAGCCGCATAACAGCACGATGTAGTCGGGAATTGGTTATTCTCGTATACACTAGAAATCCAATTGCTGCACCAGTGGCCTCGCGAGGAGATTCATGGACGCGGTCGACATCCAACTTGAGGCCCGGGCCCTCGGCGACCCGACGCGCTACCGCCTGTTCCGCTACATCGTTGACTCCGACGAGCCAGTCGGGGTAGCGGAACTGACCGACTACGTGGGACTGAATCACAACGCGGTGCGCCAGCATCTCGCCGTGCTGAAAGAGGTCGACCTCGTCATTGAAGAGGTGGAGAAGCGCAGCGTCGCGGGGCGTCCCCGTCTGCTCTACCGACTGCACCCCGAGGCGGCTGGCAAGTGGGCGACGCCGGGACTGTACGCGTGGCTGGCCGGATTACTTAGTAGAGCCTTGAAGAACGGGATGAGTCCTTACGAAGTCGGTCGTCAAGCCGGCCTCGAACGAGGGCGCCAACATTCCGAGCAGGGTGATTCCGTCGAGACCCTCGAGCGCGAGTTGATCGAGAGTGGCTTTCGCCCGACCCGCAGCGAACGGGGCCGTCAGGTGACCTTCGTTCTCGGGCGCTGTCCGTTCGAAGAAGTCGCGGCCGACGACCCCGACACGGTCTGCCAACTCCATCTCGGTCTGGCCAGGGGTCTCAGCGAAAGCCTCGGCGACGTCACCGTTGACCGTCTCACCGCCAAAGATCC
>DAIOEY010000184.1:0-3127 GCA_036745995.1 Acidimicrobiales bacterium
ATTCCGGTCCTCGTGATCCGGGGGCCACGATGGCCGTCAACGAGGACGGTGTCGTTGCCGGTTCGGTCTCGGGGGGCTGCGTTGAAGGCGCCGTCGTCACCGAGGCACTCGACGCGTTGGCGACCGGAGTGGCGAGACGGTGTTCGTTCGGTTACTCCGACGATCAGGCTTTCGCCGTCGGGCTCACCTGCGGGGGAACGGTGCACCTGTTCGTGGAGCCGCTCGACTGGTGAGCGGAGAGATCTACCGCGAACTTCGTCACTCGTTGCTATCGGGCGAACCGACGTGCCTCGTGACGGTGACCAGTGTCGCCGACGAGGCTGAGGGGTCGACCCCGCTCGGAGCGAAACTTTTGATCCTTCTGGACAAACCGATGCTCGGCACACTCGGCGATCCCGAATTGGATCGCGTGGTCGAGCGCGACGCGCGCGCGATGTTGGACCGCGGCGTGACCGGAACCCGACACTACGGTTCGCATGGCGAGGCCCGTCGCGAGGATCTGGAAATGTTCGTCGAATCTTTCGTTGCGCCTTCGCGGCTTGTGATCTTTGGTGCAGTCGACTTCTCGAGGGCGCTCGTGGAGGTTGGCAAGATCCTCGGCTTCGTTGTGACGGTCTGCGACGCCCGAGCCGTCTTCGCGACCAAGGCGCGTTTCCCACTGGCGGACGACGTCGTCGTTGAATGGCCGGACAGTTATCTTGATCGGGTCGGTCCGACGTTGGGTCCGCGTGACGCCGTGTGCGTGTTGACCCACGACACCAAGTTCGACGTTCCCGCGATCCTCGGCGCGCTGGCGAGCGAGGTCGGCTACATCGGGGCGATGGGTTCTCGGCGCACGCACGAGAAGCGTTGGGAGCGATTGCTCGAAGCGGGCGCGTCCGACAGTGAGCTGCGGGCCCGTCTGATGAGCCCCATTGGTCTGGACGTGGGAGCACGCACGCCCGAGGAGACCGCGGTGTCGATCTGTGCCGAGATCATCGCCGTGCGCAGCGGACGTGCGCTGCGCGCGATGTCGCCACTGCGCGACGGGTCGGGGCCGATCCACTAGTCGAACGGGCGGGTTCGACGGCTTCGTCCCCGTGGTGCAGGAGACGTGAGGTACGGGCGACGCCGTTACGTCACCGAGGCGCTCGTTATGCTGAGCCGATGTCAGTCGCCGCCGTGATTCTGGCCGCCGGAAGTGGGAGCCGCTTCAACGTCGATGATCCTGACGCTCAACCTGGCGCCAAGTTGCTCGCGCTTCTGAAGGGTCGGCCTCTCGTCACGTGGGCGATCGCCCCCGCCCTGGGGGCTGGTCTCGACGAAGTGATCGTGGTGGGAGGGGCGGTGGACCTCTCCTCGGTCGTGCCCGAGACCGTCACCTTGTTACAGAACGACGACTGGTCGCTCGGCCAGGCGACCTCGCTGCACGTGGGTATCGAGTGGTGCGTCGCCCAGGGTCACCGCGCCGCGGTGATCGGTCTCGGTGACATGCCGGGACTCACGGCGCCGGCGTGGCGTGCGGTCGCGGCGGCACCGCTCGGACCGATCGTCTTCGCCACGTACGAAGAACGGCGTGGTCATCCGGTGCGCCTCGACGCCGTGATCTGGCCGCTGTTGGCGAGCGAAGGAGACGAGGGTGCACGATCGGTGGCGCGCCGATACCCTGAACTCGTATACGAAGTGCCCTGCCCGGGCATTCCCGGCGACGTCGACACACGCGAAGACTTGGAACACTGGAGATGAACGAATGGAACTGACCAACGAATTTGAAGTCGCCGTCCCGGTGGAGAAGGCGTGGGCGGTCCTCACCGACATCGAGCGGATCGCCCCGTGCCTGCCCGGGGCGCAGTTGCGCGAGGTCGAAGGCGACGAGTACCGCGGGGTGGTCAAGATCAAGGTCGGCCCCATCACGGCCTCCTACGACGGCGCGATACGGTTCAGCGAACTCGACGAGTTGGCGCATCGAGCGGTCATGAAGGCCGAAGGACGTGAGACCCGTGGTCAGGGCAACGTCAGCGCCGTCATCACGGCCACGCTGACGTCCCTCGGCGACAGCACGAAAGTCGTCGTCGCGACCGACCTCACCATCAGCGGCAAGGTGGCCCAGTTCGGACGTGGCGTCCTTGCGGACGTCTCGGCGAAGTTACTGGACCAGTTCGTGGTCAACCTTGAGTCGACCGTGCTCGTGCCCAGTGAAGCCGACGCTGCTGACAGCGAAGCTCCTTCATCGGACGTGAAGAAGAAGGTGCGCAAACCGCGCGCGAAGACCGCACCCAAAGGCGAGTCCGATCGGGCGCAGGACGGCCCGGTCTCCGAAGGTGGTGACGGAGTTGCCAACAACGACAACCTTGATGGCGCGCAGAGCCAAGCCGCGCACGACGTCGAGAGTTCGGTTCGCCACATCGAATCGGCTCCGTCGGAGCCGGTCGATCTCATGAGTGTTGCCGGAGGATCGGTGGTTCGTCGACTCTTGAAGCCGGTGGTTATCGTCGCCGCACTCGCGTTCATCGTGCGAAGAGCAAAGCGGCGCCGCAAGTAGTCCCGGAATCGCGACGCCACGGCGGTGTTGTTTGTTCCGAGTGACGCCGCTGGCTCGGAAGTAATAAGTGCAGTCGTTCACCGCGGCGCTCGTTTCTGGGCGGTGAATGACGGGGCCGTCAGTACCTGACGTTCGGGTGCAACCGCAAACTCCCGCTGTTCTGTCTCAGTCGTCGCTGGCGTGGGTGGCTACCCCGGGGTGATTTGCGCCTAGTCCCGCGACCACCGTGTCGACCACTGACTGGGCGAAGTGATCGCTCAGCGGGAGGTGCGACTGCAGGAGTCGATGGTAGGCGGCACCGTAGACGAGGTCGAGCACGACCTCAGGATCGACGTCACTCGAGAGCTCGCCTCGTTCGACCGCCCGATCGACCATGCCACGGTGTTGGGCCCGCACGGGACCGACGAAGCGATCGCGCCATATCTCGGCCAACTCCGGATCGCGCTGGACTTCGGCGATCAGTCCCACCAGGGTACGGCCCGTCACTGTTCCCTCGACGACCTTGATCCAGGCGCGAAGGGCGGCGAGGAGGTCCGCGCGCAATGATCCGCCGGAGTGGAGCGGCTGGCGAGCGAGGAAGTCCGTCGAGAATGCTTCGAAGACCAA
>DAIOEY010000185.1:0-3095 GCA_036745995.1 Acidimicrobiales bacterium
GTTCGACATCGCGAGCCATCCTCGTTGGGTGCGCCAGGTGGCCCTGGGGGGAAAGCCACTCACGTTCGGAAACCTGGAGACAGCGGTACCCGCGGGCAAAGTACCTCAGGACTTCCAACATTGGGTTACGAGCCAATTCGACCCGAGCGTGACGTGGCGTGACCTCGAGTGGCTGCGATCGCTCTGGGACGGGAACATTGTCCTGAAGGGGATTCTTGATCCCGAGGACGCGCGCGAGGCGGTCACCAACGGCGTCGACGCGATCATCGTGTCGAACCACGGCGGACGCCAGCTCGACGACGTCACGTCAACCGCGCGGGCGCTCCCGGCGATTGCCGACGTGGTGGGAGACGAGATCGAGATCCTCATGGACGGTGGTGTGCGCAGCGGTCTCGACGTCGTCAAGGCGTTGTCGCTCGGCGCGAGAGCCTGTCTCATCGGACGTCCGTGGGTGTACGCGGTGGCAGCTCGCGGCGAGCAGGGAGTTGTCGACGTCATCGAGTCGATTCGCGCCGACCTCATGGTGGCCTTGGCCCTGACGGGTCACACTGACGTCAACGATCTCGACGCTTCGGTCCTCGAGGACATCAGCCGCTTCTGACCAAGGGGCGATACGTGTCGTTGGTTCTGGTGTTAGCACGAAGCCGACGATGTGGTTGGCACCCTCTCGGAGAGTCCTTCGAACGCGCATACTGAGCATCAGTTGAGGGAGGGTAATGCGCTCAGTCGGAGTGGTGTTTCGTGCCGAACTGTGGCGACGATGGACCTCCTGGCTGGCGCTCTCTCTGCTGGTGGCCCTGATCGGAGGAACCGTGCTGGCCGGTGTGTCGACCGCCCAAAGGACGTCGTCGGCCTTCTCGAGCTTTTCGAAGCGCTACGGCTACGACGCGGAACTCTTCGCCTCGAACCCCTTCGCCAAGAGCTATTTCAACTTGCCGTACGTCTCGAAGGTGACCTTCGATGGCTTCTACGGCAACGGTAACGCCACCGCCGAGGGCCACTTCGTGCCGAACCGGGACCTCAACCTCCAGGGCCTCCCCAGCTCGAATCAGTCCACGACCATCAAGCTCCTGTCGGGCCGGTTCCCGACGGGTCTCGATGACGTCCTCGTGGGCTTTTCGATGCAACAGCAGTTCGGGCTGAAGATCGGCTCGAGCGTCACCGTGCCGCTCTACGCGTTGTATCAACGCCGCGTGTTTCTCACGAGCAACGGTTACATCGTGCCGCACGGCCCCGTGGTTCGCTTTCGCGTGGTTGGATTCGAAGCGGGCACGAACGACTTTCCTACCGCTGCGCCGAGCTACTCGATCTTCACCAGCAAGAAGTTCGATCAGACCATAGGGCGCACCGTCGTCAGAGCCGACGTCGCCCAGGTTCGACTACGCCACGGCCTGAACGACATGCCGCTCCTGCAGGTGTACGTCAACCACCATCAAGGCAACGGGTTCGTGTACCTCCAGGATGAGGACACGTCGTCAGCGTCGATAGAGCAGTCAATTCAACCCCAGGCGACCGGGTGGTGGTTCTTCTCACTTTTCGCCCTACTCGCCGGACTCGCGTTGGTCGGTCAAGCGCTGTCGCGCCAGAGTCTCGTCGAGCGTGACGCCTACCCCACGCTGTCCGCGCTGGGACTACGACCGCGCCAATTGATGGGCTTGGGCTTGCTCCGTGCCGCGGCCATCGGTGTTGTCGGCGCGATCGGTAGCGCCGCGCTGGCCGTCGCCGTCTCGCCACTGACGCCCGTCGGCGAGGCACGGGCGGCGTCGCCAAGCCACGGTTTCGTCGTGAGTGGAGTGTTGTTCGGTGTTGGCGCTCTCATCGTGGTGGTAGCGGTCATCGTGTTGGCGATCGTCCCGTCGTGGCACGCTGCCCAGAGTCGTCACACGGTGGGCGCCCACGAACTTCCGGCTAACCACGCGAATACGATCGTGACGTTCGTGACGAGAGCCGGTGCGCCGGCGAGCATCGTCGTGGGCGTGCGCAACGCACTCGACCGGGGAAGAGGCCGCACGAGTGTCCCGGTCGTCACCGCGCTCGTGGGAGCCACCGTGGCCGTGACTGCGTTGGTGGCCACGTCGGTATTCGGTGCGAGTCTCAATCATTTGGTGGCCACACCACCGCTCTATGGACAGAACTGGCAACTCGACCTGGGCAACATGTCGACCCCGGAACTGCATTCGGCTCTGGCGACCTTGGAACCCGATCCGTCGGTCACCAAGATCACGTGGGGGTTCGCCGGGACGTACCTGAAAGTCAATTCCGTCGCCGTGGAGGTGATTTTTGCGACCGCGGCCAAAGGCCCGATGGCGTTCTCGTTCGTCAATGGCCACGCGCCCAAAGGTGAATCCGAGATTGCCTTGGGTGCCACGACGATGGCGGCCGCCAAGTTGCACATTGGATCGAGCGCCCGAGTCACGTTGGTCACCAAGAGCGGGAAGCAACTTTCACGAGTGTTTCACGTGGTCGGCACCGTCACCCTTCCGTCGACCTTTAGTAACGGTGGACTCGGTGTCGGGGCGGTCATGACATTGCGCGCCGCGCTGGACACGGCCTGCCCGGCCGGCCCCAGTCAGCTGCAGTGCATCCACAGATTGACCGCGGGGATCTCCAGCTGGGGCATGGGCGTCGGTATCGCGCCGGGTAAGGCGGGACACGCGGCGCTCGTGCGGTTACAGCACCGGTTCTCCCAGTACGTGAACGTACTCAGCGTGCCGACGAACCTCGTGAATTTCGGCCAGGCGGTGGACTTTCCTCTTCTGCTCGGTGTCACACTGGCCCTCTTCGGAGCGGCGACGCTGGCGCACCTCCTCTTTGTCAGCGTGTCTCGTCGTCGACGCCAGGTGGCACTACTCAAGGTGCTGGGCTTCGTCCGGCGACAGGTCTTGATGGCGACGTGTTGGCAAGCCCTCACCGTCGTTGCCGTCGGCCTGGTGATCGGCGCTCCCCTGGGAATCGCTGCGGGTCAGATTGTCTGGCGCACCTTCGCGTCACATCTTGGGGCGGTGCCGGTTGCGGTCGTACCAGTGGGTTTGATCTCGATCGTGTGCGTGGTGATCACCGCGGGTGGCGTTGCTCTTGCGCTCGGTCCGGCCGCC
>DAIOEY010000186.1:0-3092 GCA_036745995.1 Acidimicrobiales bacterium
GGCGATCTGGGTGATGGGCATGGTGAACTGGCGCGAGTACTGGATGAAGGCGGTCACTGCGCCGAGCGAGAGCAGGCCTGACGCGACCCGATACCCGCCGAGCACCGCGATCACCACGTAGTTGATGTTGGCGATGAACTGCATGGTCGGCTGGATGACGCCCGAGAGGAACTGGGCCCGGAAGCTCGCCACGTAGAGCAGTCGATTCCGACGACTGAACTCCTCGACGGTCGCGTCACTGCGCCCGAAGACCTGGACCAGTTCGTGGCCGGTGTGGGTCTCCTCGACGAGACCGTTGAGGGCACCGGTCTGGCTCCACTGGGCGGTGAACTGGACCTGGGAGCGCTTGGCGATGAAGAACGTCACCACCATCGCCGCGGGGATCGTGATCACGCTCACGAGGGCGAGCAGCGGCGAGATCCAGATCATCATGCCCAACACGCCCACGATGGTCAGTACGGACGTGAGCAACTGGCTCAGTCCCTGTTGGATCGACGTCGTGAGGTTGTCGATGTCATTGGTGACCCGGCTCAGCACGTCACCGTGGGGGTGGCTGTCGAAGTAGCGCAAGGGGAGCCGGCTCAGTTTCAACTCGACGTCACGGCGCATGTCCGACATCAGCCGTTGGGTCAGTCCGGCCATGGTGAAGCCCTGGAAGTACGTGAACGCCGCGCCGAGCACGTACAAGAGCGCGGCCACCGCCAGGATCTCGCCGAGCCGGGTCATGTCAACGCCGACGCCCGGGGTGACGTTCATTCCGCTGATCATCGCGGCGATCTGGTTGTGACCTTCGGAGCGCAACATCGCGATCGCCTGGGCCTTGGTGACACCGGCGGGGAGCCTCTTTCCAACGATCCCGTTGAACAGGACGTTCGTGGCGTTGCCCAATATCTTGGGTCCCAACACCATGAAGGTCACCGACGTGATACCGAGCATGAGCGCAAGGAACAACTTGGTGCGCTCGGTCCTCATTCGCCCGGCGAGGCGTCGCACCGTGGCGCCTAGGTCCTTGCTCTTTCGCCCCGCCCCCATTCCGCCGCGCAGGGCGCCCATCGGTCCCATGCTCATAGTGCCGCGTCCTGACCGAGTTGGGAGATGACGATGCCCCGGTAGGGCTCGCAGTCCTCGAGGAGTTGCGCGTGCGTGCCCATGCCCACGACGTGACCTTCATCGAGCACGATGATCTGATCGGCGTGCATGATCGTGCTGACGCGCTGGGCCACGATGACGACCGCCGCGTTCGCGGTGCTGTCGCGCAGGGCGACGCGCAGCCGGGCGTCGGTGGTGGCGTCGAGCGCCGAGAAGCAGTCGTCGAAGAGGTAGACACTGGGCCGCTTGACCAGGGCCCGGGCGATGGAGAGACGCTGTCGTTGGCCGCCCGACACGTTCGTGCCGCCCTGGTCAACGGGTGCGTCCAGCCCGCCGGGCATGGCCGTCACGAAATCACGAGCCTGGGCGATATCGAGCGCTCGCCACAGTTCGTCGTCCGTCGCGTCCGGTCGGCCGAATCGCAGGTTGGTGGCCACGGTGCCGCTGAAGAGGTAGGCGGCCTGGGGAACCAGCCCGATCGACGCCCAGAGTCCCTCTTGTCGTTGGTCGCGCACGTTGACCTCGTTCACGACGACGTTGCCCGTCGTCGCGTCGATGAAGCGCGGGATGAGGTTGAGCAGGGTGGTCTTCCCGCTGCCCGTGCCGCCGATGATGGCGCTCGTCTGACCTGGTTCGAGGGTGAAGGTGAGGTCCTCGACGACGGGTCGCTCGCTGCCGGGGTAGGCGAAGCCAACGCCCTCGAAGCGCACGCGACCGGATCGCTCGGTCGGTTCGAGCGGACGATCCGGATCACTCACGACGGGCACGGTGTCGAGTACCTGTTCGATGCGCTCGGCGCTGGCCGCCGCGCGCGGCAGCAGGATCGCCACCATCACCGCCATCATCACCGACATCAGGATCTGCAGGATGTAGGTGAGAAAGGCCGTGAGATTGCCGATGGGCATGGCGCCCTCGTTCACCAGTCGACCGCCGAACCAGATCACCGCCACGCTCGAGAGGTTGAGGATCATCATCATCGTGGGCAGCGCCAGGGCGAAGGTCCGGTTCACACTGAGCGCCGTCTCGGTGAGGCTGTCGTTGGCGGTGGCGAAGCGCTCGGCCTCGGACGCGTTGCGCACGAAGGCGCGGATCACGCGCACGCCGGTGATCTGTTCGCGCAGCACTTCGTTGATGCGGTCGATCTTTCCCTGCATGGAGCGGAACTTAGGGATCACCTTCACCATGACCGTGCCGATGAAGATGGCCATGACGGGAACGGCGACCAACAGCAGCGTCGAGAGCTGGGCGCCCTCGTCGATCGCCATCGCGATGCCGCCGACGCACATGATCGGTGCGATGACCATCATCGTGAGGGCCATCTGCAGGAACAGTTGGATCTGCTGGATGTCGTTGGTGTTGCGGGTGATGAGCGAGGCTGTGCCGAAGTGATTCATGTCGCGCGCCGAGAAGGCCTGCACGCGCGTAAAGACCGCCGCGCGAATGTCGGCGCCCGCGCCCATGGCGACGCGCGAGGCCCAGTAGACGGCGACGACGGCGAAGAGTCCCACGATCAGGGTGAGGACGAGCATCGCTTCACCCGTCGTGACGATGTAGTGAAGGTTCCCGGCGACGACGCCGCTGTTGATGATGTCGGCGTTGAGGTTGGGCAAGTAGAGATTGCCCACGGTCTGGCCGACCAGCAGGATAACGAGGATGGCGATCTGGAGACGGTAGGGGCGAAGGTGAGTACGCAGTAGTCGCAGCAGCACGGCCTAGACCTCGCGTTCGCGCACTGGATCGGGTTCGACGAGGCCGTGGGCCACGTGGGCGAAGGCGGTGTCGAAGATCTCGGTGAGGTCGTCCCGTTCGCCCCTGGCGCGCCAGACGGTCAAGGACGCCCGCAACGCGCCGGCCGCGACGGCCGTGACGACGGCGGGGTAGAGGTCGTGGTCGGGATCGAGACCGGTGCGCGCGGCGACGGCCTCGATCATGGCCCGTTCGTAGACGATGAACGAGGTGAACATTCTCGGCAGTAGTGCGGGGTTCGTCGCGATCACCTTCAT
>DAIOEY010000187.1:0-3082 GCA_036745995.1 Acidimicrobiales bacterium
AGTAGATGATCTTCTTCGCGCGCTCGACGACCTCGTCGATGTCGTCGCTCCAGGCACCGGTCGAGAGATACTTCCAACCGTCATCGCACACGACCGTCACGATCGTCGCGGTCTCGTCGTCGCGAATCGTCTTCGCGCACTTGACGGCACCCGACATGATCGCGCCCGAAGAGAGGCCCGCGAAGAGACCGACCTCGGTGAGGCGACGGGTCCATTCGATCGACTCCCTCGGACGCACGACGACCTTGCGGTCGAGGAGGTTGGCGCCGTCGTTGTCGGTGAAGATCGGCGGGATATAGCCGTCCTCGAGACTTCGCAGGCCGTCGACCATTTCGCCGCTCGGCGGCTCGACGGCCCAGATCTGGACGCCGGGCTTGTGCTCCTTCAAGTACCGGCCCACGCCCATCAACGTGCCCGACGTGCCCATACCGGCGACGAAGTGCGTGACCTCGGGCACGTCAGCCAGGATCTCGGGTCCGGTCGTCGTGTAGTGCGCCCACGGGTTGGCCGGATTGGCGTACTGGTAGAGGAACGTCCACGCGGGGTTCTCATCGGCGATCTGCTGAGCCAGGCGAACGGCACCGTTGGATCCCTCGCTGCCGGGCGAGTCGATGATCTCGGCGCCCCACGCGAGCAGCAGTTGACGCCGCTCGGGTGAAACGTTTGTCGGCAGCACCACCTTCAAGTGGTAGCCCCGCAGGCGACAGACCATCGCGAGCGCGATGCCGGTATTGCCCGACGAGGGTTCGATCAGCGTCTGGTCGGGCTTCCCACGAATCAGCACTCCGTCGCGCTCGGCGGCGTCCACGAGTGACAACGCGACGCGGTCCTTCACCGAGCCGGCCGGATTGCGACCTTCGAGCTTGGCGAAGATCGAGACATTCTTCTTGGGCGAGAGCGCGCTGACGTCAACAACCGGGGTATTGCCAATGAGATCAAGGACCGACGCGTAACGCGCCACTACCCTGCTCCCCCGGCGACGGCGGGCAGCAACGTGATCTCGTCCTCGTTCGCGACGGGCGCGGCCACACCGCCCAGGTAGCGAACGTCGTCGTCATTGACGTAAACGTTCAAGAATCGGTGCAACGTGCCGTCCTCATTGAGTAGCTGACCCTTGACGGCGGGGTAGGACAACGTCAGTTCGCCCAGTACCTCGCCGATCGTCGACCCGTGGACCGTGACGGTCGTGTTGCCACCCATGGCGGGGCGTAGGACCGTAGGGATTCGCACGACTGCCGGCATGGCTCCTCTTTCGACGTGGCGGCCAATTCATGACCAACTGAGTCAAATTTAGCGGTTGGACAACCTCGCGTGACGCTCGGCTTCATTTCACCGCGCAATAGAAGGGCCGCAACCCTAGTGGTCGAGGTGACCCCACGTCGCGACGCCTTCCTCGGTGACGTCCCCGTCGACGATGCGAAAACTCCGAACGACCACCGGGACGTCGCGCAGCGAAACGAGAACGTAGTGCCACGAGGGATCGGGCGCCTGGGCGACGTCGGTCGGACTCGGGTAGGCCTCTGAGTGCGTGTGGGAGTGATAAACCCCGAGCACCTCGAGTCCTTCGTCCTCGGCGCGACGAAACGTCCATAGCAGGACACGACTCTCGATCTCGTAGACCTTGGCCGAGTCCGCGACGTTCGGACTCGACACGACGTCGACAACGGTGCCATCGACGTTGCCGAGCAGGAGACCGCAGCCCTCGTTGGGCAGCGCACGGACGGACGAAGCGACCATCGCGTTGTACAGCGAGGCCGAAAAGGAGAGCACGCCGCCACCCTACCCACCGCTCCCCGCCCGCCTCGATGCCTCACTACGCTTGACGACGTGGCTAGAGCCAAACAGATGCAGGAACGGCGCGCCAAGAAGAAGGACGACGCCGGCAACGGCGACCGGGTGGTCGCCACCAATCGTCGCGCCCGACACGACTACGAGATCCTCGAAACCATCGAGTGCGGCATCGTGCTGAGCGGGTCGGAGGTCAAGTCACTTCGCGAGGGCAAGGCCCAGATCGGCGACGCCTACGCCCGCGTCGACGACGGTGAGTTGTGGTTGTTCGGCATGCACATTCCACCGTGGCTGTTCGCCGTCGGATTCGGCAGTCACGAACCCGACCGGCGGCGCAAACTCCTCGTCCACCGCCACCAAATCGACCAGCTCCACGACAAGACCCGCACGCAACCGCTCACCATCGTTCCGCTCAAGCTGTACTTCAAGGACGGACGCGCCAAGGTCGAGATCGCTCTGGCCAAAGGACGAAATCAACACGATCACCGTCAAGCGATCGCGAAGCGCGACGCCGAACGCGAGATGGCGCGCGCCGTTCGTCACATCGAGAAGTTCGGCTGAACGTAGAAGATTTCCGGTCACCTCACGAAGAACTCGTGATTGTTTCGCGTCCGCCACTGGTCAGTAGCGGATACTTGCTTCGTAGATCTTGACAACGCGAAGGGAGTGCCATGAGGCCACTGCCGCTGGCATCACTGCACAGCGAGAACGATCACCACGCCTTCAACCTTGAAGCGAAGTCACTTTTGGTCCGAGGCGCTCGACGACGACAACTCAATTTCGAATCCTCACGAGAACCTCATTTCCCGAGCGAACGCAGCCACACGAGGTAACGAGAGAAAGTCGGATTATTCCGGTGAATCGGGCACTGGTCGGCGCCGTTTACTAAATTCGCGCCAGGCTGTACGCTGGTAGTGCGGTTAGGTTAACCGTTTCACAACGAGGGGATGATTGGTTTCGACGTGAGTCGTCGAGGTGAAAGAAGCGAGCCGTGGTCTCCGGAACCACGTTAAAGAGCCGGAAACAAAAATAAACGCCAAGCCTCAGCTTGCGCTTGCTGCTTAGGTAGCAACGTCCGCCTAGACCCAGCCCTGCGGTTTAGATATCGGGCGTCATAAAGTAGGGCTTACCGACGAGACTCGTTAATGGTTTCGTAGGGACAATTCAGTTAACTACGGAACGTCATCAGTGCTGACAGCGGTCTCGTTCCCGACAATTTCCTGTCAGCTGCGCTCGGAGAATGTTCACTAAGAAGCTGACGGACCTGGGTTCGATTCCCAGCATCTCCAAGGAT
>DAIOEY010000188.1:0-3001 GCA_036745995.1 Acidimicrobiales bacterium
CTCCGCCACCGGTGGCCGAAGCGTGAGTAGCCTCGGTGTATCTCAACCAAGGAGGACGTCCACGGAAAAGCTACTGGGCGCGAGCGCATGGGAAGCCGAGTTGTACGAGCACCTCTCGTCCCACGAGGCAATCGAGGGCGAGATGCTGGTCGAGTACCGCGACGTCGCCGCGGCTTCGCCGTCAGAGGCCTTTCGCTACCTCAGTGACTTGATCATCGAGGACGAAATCCGCCACCACCGGATCTTCCGGGACCTCGCTGCCGCGCTGAAGCACGACGTGGAGCTCGATCCTGCCGAGCCCGTGATACCCAAGATGGGCGATTGGGGACACGACGCCGCCACCGTCCTGGGTCTCACCGAGCACCTGCTCGAGCGCGAACGCGCCGACGCCACCGAGCTCCGCGAACTGGCCTCGGAGTTGAAGAGCCTCAAACAGGAGTCACTCTGGCAGTTGCTCGTGCGCCTGATGGAGATGGACACGGCCAAGCACATCGAGATCTTGGAGTTCGTCCAGCGCAACGTCAAGAAATCACTGAGGTAAGAATCTCCGCATCAGTCCGCGGTCCACGTCTGTTCAGATGATCAACTGAACTTGAACGTTGCTGTTGCTGAACTAATCACCTCGTAGATTCCTCTCGTCGCCTTGGTGGTCATCACCTTGCAGATCCCCGCGACTGTGGTGCCGAATCGAAGGGTGTCGAGTTCGTGACGGCACGGTCTCCCCTCGTACGCCGAGAGAAGTCCACCGATTGCTTCCGACCACGCAAAGAGATCTCACTCTCGGAGGTCCTTCGCGTTGATTGCATCATCCCAGGGGTAGTCCGGGAAGCCCGCTGCTGGTCATCGGATCCGCACGCGGCGGCTAGCTCTTCGTGTCGGACACGACCGCACCATCGCGGAGACGGATCCGTCGCTGGGTGTGCGACGCGACCTCCTCGTCGTGCGTCGCGATGATGATGGTGACGCCGAGGCGCCGTTGGAGATCATGAAGCAACGCCATGAACTCCTGGGCGTTACTCGAGTCCAAGTTGCCGGTCGGCTCATCAGCGATGACCACTTCGGGCGAGTTGGCGAGCGCTCGTGCGATGGCGACGCGTTGCTGTTCGCCACCCGACAGGCGCGACGGGAGGTGTCCGAATCGATGGTCCAGTCCCACCTGGGTGAGCAGTTCACGCGCGCGCAGGGTGCGGGCCTCGCGCGAAGACTCCCGAGGGACCATCGCTATGGCGACGTTCTCGTCCGCGGTGAGGGTGGGGATCAGATTGAACTGCTGGAAGACGAAGCCGATCTCCTTGGAACGAATCTCGGTCAACACCTTGTCGGACTCGTTCTCCAGGTTGCGGCCCGCGAACCAGATCTGGCCCGACGTGGGAACGTCCAGTGCGCCGAGGAGTTGCAGCAGCGTGGTCTTGCCCGATCCACTTGGTCCCTCGAGCGAGACGGTCTCGCCTTGGGCGATGTCGAGGCTCACGCCGCGCAACGCGTTGACGGCCACGCCACCTTTGGCGTAGGTGCGCGTCACGTCACTCAGCGCGTACAACGGGGCTCCGTTCGCGCTCGAAGCGCTCTCGCTCGTCATCACCTCAGTCATCGTCCGGTCCTTTCAGTCGAAATGTCGCTCATCCGAGGTCTCGCAGCGCAGAGGCGGGAGAGAGCCGGGCGGCACGCCACCCACCAGCGGCGCCGGCGATCACGCCGCCGAGCACGGCACCGGCGAAGGCGATCACGATGGTGAGGAAACGAATCGGGGCGCTGAGGTGCACGGTGGTCGCCACCGTGGCCGTCGTCGTCTGGTGCAACAGACCACTCACACTCGAGGCGCCGACGGCGAGGCCGGTACTCGACACGCTGAGTGCGGGGCCCACCGCGCCGATGATCAGGCAGATCGCCGCACCGATACCAATGCCGACGACGCCGCCGATCACGCCGATGCCGAGGGTCTCGGCCATGATCTGACGAACGACTCGTCCGCGCGACCACCCAATGGCGCGCAGCGAACCGATCTCACGTACTCGCTTCGAGACGCTCGAGAGCGTCAAGAGCCCGGCGATCAGGAACGCAGCGAGAAGGATGAGCAGTGCCAACGCTCCGCCCAGGTCATTGGCGAGTTTGCGCGCGTTCGAGAGACTGCCCGTCACCTGGTCGGCGAGCGACGCTGCGGTGAGCACGGTCGCGCCGGGCAACGCGACGCGGATCGCCTTGGCGACCGAGTTGACGTCCTTGGCGTTCGCGACCGACACGAGGACTTCGTTGACGCGGTTCTGGTTCGTCGACAGCGACTGCAGGTTCGAAAGACTGAAGTAGACGTCAGCGATGTCGCCGGTCAAGGTCGGATTCACCAGACCAACGATCTTGTAGTTCACCGCGTTGATCGCCAATGTCTGGCCGACCTTCAGTCCCTTTTGGGACGCGTAGGCGGTGGTGACCAGAATCTGGGTGTTCGCGGTTGACGCGTTCGTGGACAGCCAGGTGCCCTTGACGAGCTGGGCCTTGGTGACGAGTCCGGACGTCGTGTTGGTCGGGTCCACGCTCGCGACAGTGAAGGTCGACGTCGCCGTGTTGGTGGTCGGAGGGTTGAGGACTTCATTGACGGTCCGCTCCGGGATCACGACGTTCTGCTGGTAGGCCTTTTGAGCGGGTGTCAAACACTTCGAGATCGCCGAGTCCGAACCGCCAGTGAACCGGAAACCGGCTCCGCCTCCGAAGCCACCACCGCCGGCTCCGCCAGTGGGTGACGTGCCGCCGCTACCCGTCGTCCCCGTCCCGAACTGCTTCTGAATCACCTTCTGAATGCAGCTGCGTTCCGCGGATTGCTGCGTCGGCGTGAGGACCGGTGGCTTCACCGTCGCCGAGATCGTCTGTCCTCCGGTCTTGATCGAGGCGGTGATCTTGGGCACGGTACCGGTCTCGTGCAACGCGTCGAGCGAGAGTGCGCCCACGCTGCTCGCCACGCCCTTGATCTTGGCCACGTCACTAATTGCCGTAGAGGGGAAGGTGATCA
>DAIOEY010000189.1:0-2959 GCA_036745995.1 Acidimicrobiales bacterium
CACCATGGAGGACGCCTTCATGTTCCTTTCGGTGGCCGGCGACCTCGGCATCGCGCAGTACTGTCACCCGTCTCCCGGCAGCGTGATCGCGCGGATGCGCGTACCGAAACTGCCCTCCAATCCTCGACCGTTCAGTGACTGATCACTTGGTCGAGACGGTGAAGCCTTCGTACGTGCTCGCGCCCTTCAGGTAACTGCCGACCGCGGTGCACTCGCCGCGGGTCGGGCAGATGAGTCCGTAGACCCCGCCGTCGACGCCCACGCTGACCGCGCCCGCGGGCAGGGCCAGCTTGGTGGCGTTGCGCCAGACGCCGCCGACCTCATTGACGATCGAGGCCTGGTAGTTGCCCGCGGCGTCGAGGTACGCCGCGCCGCCACTGCAATTGCCGACCGAGACGCACGACACCGACACCACACCGCCGTTGTGCCCGGCCATCAGCGAGGTGCTCGGTAGTTGTAGTTCGGTGGCGGGCTGCCACGTGCCGTGGCGCTCGTTGACGAAGAATCCCTGAAATTTGCCAGCGCTGTCGCGGTACAGCCCACCGGCGCTGCAGTCATTGACCCCCGGACAGGCGATGTCGGCGAAGCCGTAGAAGAAGACGTGGGGATTGGTTTGGGCGCCGAGGGGCATTTGGAGCTCGACGGCACGATCCCATCGACCGGACGATTGACTCGTCGCGAGGCCCTGCAACGCACCGCTCACGGTTTCGTAGCTGCCGATCGCCGTGCAGCGGCCCGGCTTCGTGCAGGTGACCGAGGCCAGCGTCACGCCAGCGAAGGCGTTCGCGTTCCCCGGCAGATCGAGCGACGCACCGGCGCGCCACGCGCCGCGTACCTCGTCGACGGTCAGGCCCTGGGTGACGTTGTTGGCGTCGATGTACGTGCCGACGGCGCTGCAGTTGCCGACCGACGCGCACGCCAACTGGCCGATGACGACGAAGGGATTGGCGTTCGTTCTCGCGGGCAGACGCACCTCGGCGCCGCGCCGCCACCGACCCGCCACCTGGTTGAGGACGAAGCCCTCGTTGCGCGGTTGGGGCGTCGCGTCGTCGAGGTAGTCCCCGACGGCACTGCAGTTGCCCGCCGAAGAACAGTCGATCGATCGAAGCAGCGCGTTCTGTCCCTTGCGCGCTGCGTTGACCGGCAGCGCGACATCGTGCGCCCGAGCCCAGACGCCCCGCACCTCGACGTCAACGAAGCTCTGCGAATTGCCCGAGCGATCCTGGTACGAGCCGACCAAGGCACAGTTGCCGTTCGATCCACACGAGACCGAGCTCGGTGTCAGGCCCGCATTGGCGGCGGCGTTCACGGGCGCCGTGATCGTGAGCGAGGATCGCCACGTGCCGTCGATCTCGGTCAGGATCAGGCCCTTCACGATGCCGTTGGCGCCGGCGTAGTCGCCGCCGGCGACGCAGTTGCCCGCCGATGGACACGAGAGGGCGGGGAGGTAGCCCGAGGGGATGGTCGTGCCACCGGCGGGCAACGACGCGTAGAGAGCGGCGCGCCACGTCGGCACGGTAGCCGCCGCGGCGGAGGTGGCGCTCAGGCACGTGGCGGTGATCGCGATCAAGAGTGCGCTGCGAAGGAACTTCATGCGTGCGGTTCTGCTTTCAGGGACTTCAACTGCCGGTCGGGGTACGGGCGATAGCACGATATCGAGGCTCCCAGTCCTCGAGGAATCGTCAACGAAACCACAGTATAAGTAGGACGGTGTCGAACGATGGCTCGCCCACGAGGCTGCGGCCCTCGTTCGCTACTGGCATCGGGGGCGCTCGCGAGTCAGAGGGAGCGGTCCGGCGAGCGCTGAGCGGACTGTGAGAAACCACCGAATTCCCTTGTCGATACGCGCTCTTCAGTATGGGGTATCCGTAGAATGAACGCGTGCAGTCACTCTCTCACCTTGGAGCAACCCGGCGCCCCTTCCGGACCGTCGTGGCGTCGCTCGATTCGTTGGCCAGCTCTGTCCCCGCGCGACGTGTGGTCGAGGAACGCCCGTGACCAAGATTCTCGTGGTTGACGATGACGCCGAGATCACGAAGTTGCTCGAGAATTACCTGACCGGCGAGGGTTATGAAGTCGTGGTCGCCTCGAGCGGCGCCAGCGCCCTCACCGCCACCTCATCGGCCGAACCGGATCTCGTGCTGCTCGACATCGTCCTCGGGGCCGAAGACGGCCGCGACGTGCTGCGAGAACTACGACTCATCAGTGACGTGCCCACCATCTTTCTCACGGGTCGGGGGCTCGAATCAGAGCGAATCGCGGGTCTCAAGATGGGGGCAGACGACTACATCGTCAAGCCGTTCGCGCTCGGCGAGGTGTCGGCGCGGATCGAATCGGTCCTGCGCCGCTCGGGCGTCAGCCTCGCCCAGAACGAGATCGAGCGTCCCAACCTGAAGTTCGGTGAACTCCAGATCAACGAGAGTACCCACGAGGTGCGACTGGCCGGGGAGCTCTTGGACCTGACCTCGAAGGAGTTCTCGCTGCTGGCCTTCCTCGCCTCTTCACCGCGACAGGTCTTCTCGCGTGAGCAACTGCTCGAACACGTGTGGTCCTCGTCGAGCGAATGGCAGAACGACGCGACGGTGACCGAACATATCCGTCGTCTGCGTTCCAAGATCGAATCTGACCCGGATCATCCGCGTTGGATCACCACCGTTCGCGGATTCGGCTACCGATTCGAACCCGACGCCAGCGCGTAAGTCTCAACGGCGGCGTGCGTTCGCCGCGATGGATTGGCGTCTCAAGAACCATGGTTCAGGTACGACGTGAGAGCAGTTCATGAACGTGGTCGACCAACTGACTGGGTTTGAAGGGCTTGGCGAGGAACGCGCAGGACCTCGGTCGCAAATTCTCGAGCACCGTCTCGTCCGCCGTGCCCGACACGATCAGTACGCGTAGGTCCGCAGCAGCGCGCTGGAGCCGTTCGGCGAGTTCCGGCCCCGACACCTCGCCCATCACC
>DAIOEY010000190.1:0-2959 GCA_036745995.1 Acidimicrobiales bacterium
CCCCGAGCTGTGGAACTGGTGCGCCGAGAAGTTGACCGAGACGTAGGGAGCCTGAAGCGCGCCTTCGGGCACTTCCCAGGTGCTGGCGGCGGTGACCGCCTCGTGCAACGCGAACGCGCCCAGGTCGAGGATCAACTCGCTCTGCTCGGCGAGTGCGATGAACACGTTGGGAGGGATCCAGCCCTGCACCGCATGGTTCCAGCGCATGAGTGCCTCGAAACCGACGATCTTGGTCGACGTCAGTTCCACAATGGGCTGGTAGTGCATCGTGAGTTCCCCGGCGAGCAGGGCTTGACGCAACTCCTGGACGAGTGAGAAGCGGCTGATCGCGTCTTGGCGCATGCTCGGGTCAAAGACGACGTGACGTCCCCTCTTCCCCTTCTTGGCCTCGTAGAGCGCGACGTCCGCCTCTTGGATGCTTTCGTTGTGCAGGGCGCTCGATCCGTCGAAGACCACCACGCCCACGCTCGCCTGTTGGGACAGATCAATCCCGTTCAACACGAACGGTTCGGCGAGCATCTCGATCAGGCGCACGGCGACGTCGTCCGCTTCGTCGGGCGAGGAGAGTCCCTCGGCGAGATAGAGGAATTCATCGCCCCCGAGTCGACACAGCGTGTCCGAGGCGCGCGTCACCAGCTCGAGGCGCCGCGCGATGCCGATCAGCAACTGGTCACCCACGAGATGTCCGAAGGTGTCGTTGACGCCCTTGAAGTCGTCGAGGTCGACGAGCACGACAGCTCCGTAACCTCCCTGTCGCGCGACGCGAGCGTTCGCCTGGATCAGTCGATTCTCGAACAGCGCCCGATTAGCGAGGCCCGTCAGCGGGTCGTGCATCGCCTGGTGGCGCAGTTGTGCGGTCAGCGCGCTCTGCTCGGTGATGTCGCGTTCGGACGAGACGAAGTAGAGCGTGTTGCCGGCTTCGTCGAGGGCGGCGGACCGCGAGACCTCCGAGAGAACGACGCGACCGTCCTTACGCAGGTAGCGCTTGGTGTAGCGCAGCTGATGCTCCTTCTTCGTCACCAGCAACTCGTGCGACCGTTCGGTGATGCCGATGTCGTCGGGGAACGTGAACTGTCTCGAGTCGCGACCCACGAGTTCCTCGCGCGAGAACCCGACCATGTCGCAGAAGGCGTCGTTGACGGCAATGGCCAGGTCGTCGAGGTCACTGAAGACCATGGGCGCCATATTGTCCTCGAAGGCGAGTCGGAATCGCTCCTCGGTCTCTTTGAGTGTGGACATCGCGGCGGCGGTCTCTTCGAGCGCCTCCTCGGTCTTTATCACCGAACGGACGTGGGCGATCGAGATCTTCGCCTCGACCACGACTTCTTCGAGTCCCTTCACGACGACGTGATCAAAGGCAAATCGGTCCTTCGAATAGACGCTCAGGACCCCGGAGGGGGCATCGGACCGGTTGGGAATGGCGATCGCCGATCGGAAGCCGAACTCCGTGGCGCTCTCGCGCCACGGATCGTACGCCTCCTCGGTCGCCAGATCGTTCGCGACCTGCACCTTTCCGGTGCGAAAGGCCGTCCCGGTCGGGCCCGCGCCGCTCGGCAACGTTGTCGACGTCGTCACGATGCCCTCGTAGAGGTACTCCGTTGCGCCGGCGGCGCAGAAGACGGTCACGTCGTCCTCGGTTGACTTGGCCTTCACACCCACCCAGGCGAGCGCGTACTCGCCTTCACTCACGAGCGCGTCACAAAGCCGCTGGAGGATCTCCACTTCGTCGGTCGCTGAGACCGCGGGCTTGTTGACCGCCGCGAGAATCATCAGGATCCTCTCGTTGCGGACCTGGTGAGAGATATCGCGAACGGAAGAGACGTAGTAGAGGGTCTCGCCACTTTCGGCCTTCGCCGGTGCGATGGATACCTCGACGTCGATGATCTGACCGTTCTGGTGGGTGAGGCGCTTGACGTAGCAGTAGTCGTTGAGTTCCTTCGCGTTCATGCGTCGGTAGACGTCTTCGGTGACGCCCCGATCGTTGGGCGCCGTGAAGACGTCCGACGTGTGGCCGACGAGTTCGCCCAAGTCGCGACCGACCATCTTGCAGAAGGCCTTGTTGGCCGCGAGGATCTTGCCGTCGACGTCACTGAAGACCATCGGTGCCATGTTGTTCACGAAGGCCAATCGGAATCGCTGTTCGCTCTCGGCGAGGGCCGACTCGGACGCAGTTTTCAGTAAGGAGGCCGTCACCTCTGCGTCCGCGCGGGCTGACTCGGCCATCTTCTGCTCGCTGTTGTCGCGAATCGCCACGACGACGAGGGGTCGATCGTTCAGGGTGACTCGCGAAAGGGCGAAACTGACGGAGAGTTCACTACCGTCTTTTCGGGCAATGAAGAGATTCTCATCACTCCAGGTTTGCCACAGGCTTGGATCGCTCGTGAAATTACGAATCACCGTCAGGTGTGCGTCGGCGTTCCACGGCGGAACGAGGAACTGAACATTTTGACCCAAGAGGTCCTCACGGGCGAAGTCCGTCATTGTGGTCAGACGGCTGTTCAAGTCGATAATCTCGCCTTCGAGGTCGATGATCGCGACGGCGTTGGGAAGTGCCTCGAGCAGTTGGCGCGCAGAGAAGGCCGCTTCGTCCAAGATACCCACGAGCTACTCCCCGCGGAGACTGACGCGATGGACTTTCCGTCGACAACGGCCCCCCGCTGCATATAACGCTAGTACCCGAGGGCGCAATGCCTTCGCCACAGTGCATGAATCTGCACGACTATCAGGAGTTCTCATTGTTGTCGTGCGGGCGATTCCGAAGTGACGACGCGAGTCGGCCGACGCCGTGCCCAGGGATCCTTGGTCGCCGGGCACCCTGATCTTGGCGAGCAGTTTCGAGTAGGTCGGATTGCGTCGCGACGAGAAGACCGCGGCGACGTTCGCTACAGGTTGCCCACGATGTAGTTGATGCTGGCGCACAGCGACGCGACGTCTTCGGGATCGATGCTCGGGAACATCG
>DAIOEY010000191.1:0-2932 GCA_036745995.1 Acidimicrobiales bacterium
GTAGCGAGACCGAGTGAGCCAAACGCGAGGACTGCCGGAAGTACGACCTTTGCAAACTTGCTGTTCATGATGTGATCTCCTTAATTCGTAGGTGGATGAATGCTTCCTTCGCCTCCTTCTTCGGAGTCGAATGAAGCTTCATCTCGAAGGTACCGAGAGTGACCACGTCGAGAAGTGGCGTTTCGTCCAAGAAACGGCAAAGGTTTCGACGCAATGACGCTGCGCAATGATCGCCTTAGAGGCTTCTTGAATCGCTCTTATGTTGCAACGGCCGCGACGCCTGCCGCTCGGTCTTCGCAACTTCGCGCGAAGGAATTGAGGAACGCGTCGACGTGACGTCCACGACCGTCGCTACGGGGCGAGACGTAGTCGCACGGTCGCGTCGACGCCGCCACCGGGAGCCTCTCGCAACTCGATCGATCCGCCCGACAGTCGAATCAGTTGGTCGACGATGGCGAGGCCCAGTCCGGACCCCTCGACTTCACTTTGTCGGCCTCGCCAGAAACGTCGAAGAGCCAACTGTCGATCAGTGGCGTCGAGGCCGGGACCCGTGTCGATGACGTGAAGCTCGCCACTGGACTCCGTCTTTGACACCGTGACGAGGATCCGCCCGTTGGTGGGCGTTGCGTCGAAGGCGTTCGAAAGCAGATTGTCAACCACCTGCTCGAGCACCCCAGGAATTGCAAAGACCCTGATCTCGTCACGTGTCGTCGCCACGAGGTCCAGACCGTGTTCGACGGCGAGCGGCTTCCAGAAGGCGACGCGACTTCCCGCGACGTCAGTGAGGTCAACTTCAACAAGCACCGGATTACGTGACTCGTTGCGCGCGAGCTCGAGCAGCGACTCCACGAGTCGGTTGAGACGTCCCACTTCAGCGAGCACGAGTGCGAACTCATCGGACGTGGGGCGCTGCTCCGCGTGCTGGAGGTTCTCGAGGTGCAATTGCAGAGCCGTCAGCGGTGTACGCAATTGGTGCGAGGCGTCTTCGACGAACGCCTTTTGAACGTCGAGCAGGTCGATGAGTCTCGACGACGTCGCGTTGATGGACTCGGCGAGATGACGTAGTTCTGGCGGTCCGATGGTGACCGGCGCGCGAACCTCCAACTGACCCTTGCCAATCGCGTCGACCGCGGTGCCGATCCGGCGCAGTGGTCGGGTCAGGGAGTTCGAGATGAAGAAACCAAAGACGGCGGCGAGTACGAGCATCATGAATCCGTAGAGGCCGAGGTTGCGCCAGTTGCTGTGGATTATCTTGGTCACGACCGCGACGGGGAAGGTCACGATCACGACGTCACCCTCGGTCGAGTGAATCGCGGTTCGATCGTCCGGCAATGGCATGGCGACGTAGTACCGGGGCCCCGCAGCGGCGGTACCGGGAACGATTCCCGAGAGGGGAATCGTGCGGACGCTTCGAGCGATCTGCGCCAGTTCCTCGTCCGCGGCGAGGCGACTACTGGTGGCGATGAGCGTGGCCGTTCCCAACACAACCAGGATCTGACGCCCCGTCGTGCGTGAATACGAGCGCGAGAGCTTGGTCGCCTGGTCTAGTCGGTTACGACCGATGTCGTTGGCCAGGAGAGAGGACAGCGCCCTCGTGTCGCGTTTGAGCGCGGAGAGAGTGGAGGCGTTCGCGTGCGCGTCAAGGGTGAAGCCAACAGGAATCACGAGGAGCGTCATTGCGATGAAGGCAAAAAGGACGAAGCCCAGGAGCAGTCGATTTCTCACTTCGGAACGACCAGTCGAAAGCCGACGCCGCGCACGGCTTCGACCAGGTTCGGATCCCCCATTTTGCGCCGAAGCGAGGCCACGTGAACATCCATCATCTTGGTAGAGCCGAACCAGTTGGAACCCCAGACGCTGTCGAGAATCTCCTGACGGGTGATAGTCGCACCGGGGTCGCGCGCAAGAAACTCAAGGATTCCGTACTCCTTGGGCGTGCAGGATATCTCCTCATTGGCAACGGTGACCCTTCGAGTCCTCCGATCGATCTCAATAGGGCCAAGAACTTGGGTCGATGCCTCTGTGTCATGATGAGCGGTTCGTCGAAGTACGGCGTTCATTCGCGCGACGAGTTCGCGAAAACCGAAGGGCTTGACCACGTAATCGTCCGCGCCCACGTCGAGGCCCTCAATTCGACTCTGTTCGGATCCTCTCGCCGTGACCATGATGATGGGTGCGGTGGAGACTGCTCGAAGGTTGTGAAAGAGCTCGATGCCGTCCCGGTCGGGGAGCCCGAGATCGAGGAGGATGAAGTCGACCGGAAGTGAGTTGAGAGCCTGGGCGGCGGAACCAGCTCGAACGGCATCGAAACCCTCGCGCTTCAGTCCTATCTCGAGAGCTGACGCGATGGCGTCATCATCTTCAACCACGAGCACCCGCATGCTTCATTATGTCCCGTGGCTATTCGCCGTCGACCGACGCCTATTCGGTCCGGAGAATAGTGTGATCGCACTGGCGAGTTTCGAGAAGAGCCGTTGACGTTGTAGCGACGAGCGTCATGTGGGGATTGGCTCCATGGGGCTTGATTCTCGAGAGACTCGTCACCTACGGCGGCCGACGAGGGGGCCCTATGAATCGCTCGAGAGGGCGAAGGGTTCTGTCGTCACGTGTTGGAGAAAACCTCCCGCACGCGCACCCTTCCACCGGTGCGCAGGATCGAACGTCGATAGACCGTTGCTGCCACTCGAGCGATGCCCACGGTGCAGGCCACACTGATCAGGACTGAGCACAGGAACTCCCACCAGGTAGCGGCGCCAAAGCCGACCAGAACGGGCATGGCGAACGGTGCCGTGGGAGGCAGGTAGGCGAGGATCTTCAGCAAAGTGGTCGGACTTCCCGAAGTCGCTTGGGTGAGGGCCATTATGTAACCGAAGATCATCGGGAGACTCAGTGGAAGCGCCAGACTTTGCACCTGATCCTGTCGCTCGGCCAT
>DAIOEY010000192.1:0-2911 GCA_036745995.1 Acidimicrobiales bacterium
GTTCGATTGGAACGCCGATCGACCCGCCACCGGCGTTCGTGATCGACGAACTCGCTCGCGGCGACGGCGCGCGTGGTTACCCCCCGTCGATCGGGTCGCTCGGCTACCGCACGGCCTGCGCGTCGTGGATGGAGCGCCGCTTCGGCGTCACCCTCTCGAACGAACAACTCGCCGCGTGCGTGGGCACCAAGGAGTTCGTGGGCACGCTCGCGGGCTATCTGCGCCTGCGGGCTCCCGAGCGCGACACCGTGTTGTACCCGGCGGTGAGTTACCCCACCTACGCCATGGGCGCGACGCTGGCGGGACTGCGACCCGTGGCGGTCGATATGGTCGACGACCGGCTCGACGTGGCGTCGATCAATCCGGCCGACATCGAGCGTGCCCTGGTGCTCTGGGCGAATTCGCCGTCCAACCCCACGGGCGCGCTTGACGATCTCGAGGGTCTCGCCACGTGGGGTCGACACCATGGCGTGTTGGTCGCCAGTGACGAGTGTTACGCCGAGTTCACGTGGGCCGGCCGTCCGCGCTCGATCCTCGAGCACGGCACCGAGGGTGTACTCGCCGTACACTCGATCTCCAAGCGATCGAATCTCGCCGGACTGCGTGCCGGGTTCTACGCCGGTGACGCCGACGCCGTTGCGTTCCTGCGCCTGGTTCGCCAGCACGCGGGCTTCATGGTTCCCGGCCCCATCCAGTCAGCCGTCGCCCTCGCCTACGGCGACGACGACCACGTGAACGTACAGCGCGAGATCTACCGCTCACGGTTGGAACTGTTGTCAGAAGCCCTGGAGGCGTTCGACGTCGACGCCCCCTTCCCCGACGGTTCGTTCTATCTGTGGTGTTCGCGCGGGGCCATGGACGGCTGGGAACTCGCGGCGTTGCTCGCTGAGACCTCGGGGATCATCGCCAGTCCGGGGGAGCTCTACGGCGACGGCGCGCACTACGTACGCATCGCCGTCGTGCAACCCAACGAGCGACTCGAACTCGCGGCGTCGAGACTGAGGGGTCACTGAGAACACCGCCAGTACGATGTCGTCATGAGTTCGTTGGAGTCGCGCGTCGGAAAGTGGTTTGAGCACATTGGTGAGATGACGCCAGCCAACGTCGAGGCTCGTCGCGACGTTGAGTTGGTGATCACGAAGCTCGACGACGGCCAATTGCGCGTCGCCGAGATTGCGCCGGGTGGCGACGTCATCGTGCACGAATGGGTGAGGCAGGCGATCCTGCTCCTGTTTCGCCTACGGGGTCTCGAGCGAATCGAGGTCGGGCCCTTTGAGTATCTCGACAAGCTCGATCTGAAGACCGACTACGAGCGTCGGGGCGTGCGCGTCGTTCCCGGCGCGTCAGCGCGACGAGGCAGCTATCTCAGTCCCGGGGTGATCTTGATGCCGAGCTACGTCAACATTGGCGCGTGGGTCGGGGCCGGCACCATGGTCGACACCTGGGCGACCGTGGGCAGTTGTGCCCAGATCGGATCGAACGTGCACCTCGCCGGAGGGGTCGGCATCGGAGGCGTGCTCGAACCGGCCAACGCCGTGCCCGTCGTCATCGAAGACGACGCGTTCATTGGCAGTCGGTGCATGGTCGTCGAAGGCGCTCGGGTGGGTCGAGGTTCGATCCTCGGCGCGGGCACGATACTCAACCCCTCGATTCCGGTGATCGACGCCGCAACGGGCGAGGAGGTGTCGCGCGGCTACGTGCCCGACTACTGCGTCGCGGTGTCGGCGAGTCGACGCCGAGCCTACGAGGGTGGTGAGTTCTTCCTGCCCTGCGTACTGATCATCAGGCGAATGGACGAGGGCGAGCGACACGACAAGGTCGCGCTCAACGCGATCCTGCGCGATCACGGCGTTGCCACGTGAGCCGACTCGACGAGGCGTTCGTCCTCGTGGCGGTGGAGTCGGTCAGTCGCGGTGAAGCGGCGCTGGCTGCGATCGTCGAATCGAGATTGCGAACGAATCCGGCGTTGGACGTCGAGCGCGTCGGCGACAACGTCGTGGCACGCACGACGGGTTTTCACGCGACGCGACTGTTGGTCGCGGGACATCTCGACACGGTGCCCGGCGACGCCGCCGCCGCGTGCATTGTCGATGACCAGCTTCGCGGCGTGGGCGCTTGTGACATGAAGGGCTCGCTCGCCGTGATGTTGGAGCTGGCGACCCAGCCCAGCGCGCGTTCGGTGGAGGTCACCTGGGTCTTTTACGCTCGCGAGGAGATAACGCGCGGCGAATCGGGACTTCTCGAGATCAAGGAACTACGACCCGATCTACTCGAGGCGGACGTTGTCGTTCTCGCTGAGCCAACGGGTGGCTCCGTTGAGGCGGGTTGTCAGGGCACGCTTCGCCTGGGCGTGACCCTGAAGGGGAAACGAGCGCACACGGCACGACCCTTCACGGGTCGAAACGCGGTGCACCGACTCGGCACCCTGCTCGAGAAGGTCGCCAGTTATGAGCCGCGAAGTGCGCTCATCGACGGCGTCACCTTCGTCGAACAACTTCAAGCGGTGAGTGTTGAGGGCGGCATTGCGCCCAACGTCGTGCCCGACGTGGCGCATTGCGTACTCAATCACCGCGTGGCGCCCGACCGCTCGCTCGATCAGGCGGTCGATTGGTTAACTGGATTTCTTGGCTCGACCCTCGAAGAGGGTGACGCCGTCGAGGTCCTCGATTGGGCACCGTCGGCGCCGCCGTCGATGACCAACGAGCGATTGCTCAGACTCGCAGGACTCACGGGCAGTCCCGTTCGCGGCAAGGTCGGCTGGACCGATGTCGCCACGTTCGCCGAGATGGGCATCGCCGCAACGAACTTTGGCGCGGGCGATCCTCTTCTCGCGCATCGCGGTGATGAGTACGTGACGCTTTCAGAACTCGACGAGTTTGCGCGCGTGCTCGGCGAGTGGATGCTCTAGAGC
>DAIOEY010000193.1:0-2897 GCA_036745995.1 Acidimicrobiales bacterium
TCTGCATGAGCGGCACGATCTGGCCGGCCTGGGCGGGCGTCAGCGGGTGCTGCCACGCCACGTCCTGGTAGCGCTTGACGACGCTGCCGTCCGGTCCGCTGATGTAGTTCATCAGGTGGGGCGCCATCATGGTGCCGCCGTCGGCGATGGCGGCCACGGCGAGGGCGTTCTGCAACGCCGTGGCACGCACATTCTCCTGGCCGATCGACGAGTACGCGAGGCCCGGCAGGTTGTACTTGAACGACGAGGCCGTCGGAAAGAAGCTGGGAACGACGCCACCGAGGTCGAGCGGTGGCGTCTTGTTGTAGCCAAAGCTGTTGGCAGTCGACGACATGAGGTCGGCTCCGATGTCGAGACCGAGCAGCGCGTAGCCGGGGTCGCACGACGCCGGCAACATCTGGGCGACCATTCCGCCGCAACTCGAGAAGCCACTGTTGTAGAGCTTGAGAGGCGAGTTCGGTATCACGGCGTAGTTCTTGTCGGGGTAGGACTTGACGAGCAGGTCGGGTCGCCCGACGACGGCCGCCGCGGTGGTGATGATCTTGAACGTCGATCCGGGCGGGAACGTCTGCTGGGTCGCCACGAGACCCAGCGGCTCGAACCCGTGTGCGTCCCTCGTCGTCACTGCCTTCCACGCCGCCTTCGCCACCGAATTGATCGGTGACGCGAGTGGTGTGGGGTCGTAGTTCGGGTTCGAGTACATCGCGAGCACCTCACCGGTTCGCGGGTTGAGCACCACCGCCGCACCGTCTTGTCCGCCGAGCGCCGTTCGGGCGATGCGTTGCAACGCCGGCTCGAGTGTCAACGTGACCGAGTCGGCGGCGCTGGTCGGCGCGAGGAGTTGCGCGAAACTCTGCGGCGGCTGCGCGTGCGCGGCGAGGTAGCTGCCGTAGTACGCCTCGAGACCCCAATTGCCGTAGTTCGAACCTGAGAACCCGACGACGCCGGACGTCAGCGAACCCAGAGGGTAGATCCGCCGGTACGGGTAGTAGCCAATGCTGGTGGGGACCGACTGGGCCAGGATCGTCCCGTCCGCCGCGACAATCTCGCCGCGCGGATAGAGCGAGGACGCCTGTGACACCCGAGGGTTCTGGGACGATGCGTCGAGTCCCGGCGCGCGAAAGAACTGGACGTTCGCCGCCTGCACGACCACGACCGCGAAGAGAAGGAGAATCGCCGTCGCGAGGACACTAAGTCGGCGTGACACCCTTTATCCCTTCGCCAAGGTCGTCGTGGTGACGCTCTTGTAGATCGTCGTGGTCGTCGTCGTCACGGGCAGAAGTGGCCGGGTCGTCAACCATTCGGCGTGCATGGGCTTGGCGACGTTGATCGCTGCCTTAAACGTCGGCTCGCCGATGGTCCCGCGAAGCGCCCGGATGTCGGCGTTGCGCAGTTGTCGTGACGAATAGGGCAAGTCGAGCACCAGGTTCGGCTTGTACCAGAGCACGCCGTTGGGCTGGCCCTGGTAGACGGCGACCGTGCCGGCGTCGTCGGCGAGGTAGAAGCTCGAGTACGCGTACCAGTGCATGATCGCCACCGCGCCGGCGATCACGCCCGCCAGGATCAGTACGCCCAGCCCGACTCGCCACGTAACGATCCGACGCCGACGCGTCGATCGAGCCCGACCGGGACTGGGACTCGACGCCACCGGTGGGGCCTTCGTGCTCACCGTCTTCTTGATTGGGCTGATCGCGGTGTTCACCTCGTCAAACTCCAACAAGACCACTGAGATGTTGTCACGCCCGCCCGAATGCTTTGCCGCGGTCACGAGCTCATTGGCCGCGTCCTCCAAGGATTTCGGCGCACTCGCCAACTTCGCGAGCGAGTCGACCGAGAGCTCATTCGAAAGACCGTCACTGCAGAGAAGGATGCGGTCGCCGGGCATCGCGATGATCGACGACACGTCAATCTCGAGCGAATCCTCCACACCGAGTGCGCGCGTCAGTTGGTGACGTCGTGGATGCGTTATCGCCTCTTCTGGGGTGAGACGACCCATCCGGACCCACTCCTCGGCGACGCTGTGATCCTCACTCAGTTGACGCACCGCACCGTCGCGAAGTTGGTACGCGCGTGAATCACCAACGTTGAACAGGGTGGGCGAAATGACCCCCGCACTGTCGTGGGTCAGTCCGACGGCGATGACCGTCGTACCCATGCCGAAGCGATCGGGATGTTCTTGGGCGTCAGCGATGATCGCCAGATTCGCCGCCTCAATCGCCTCGTAGAGACCCTCGACGGTCGAATCGGCGTGAAAGAGGTCGCGAACGATCTCGCTGGCCATCACCGAGGCGACGTCGCCGGCGGCGTGGCCCCCCATTCCGTCGGCCACCAAGGCGAGCGAATCGTCGACGAACATGGCATCCTGATTCGTCTCTCGGACCAGTCCGGTGTCGGTCGCCGTGGCATAACGCCAACGCGTCAACGAACCACCTCGAACAACACGCCGCCCACTTGGACGATGTCGCCTCGCTCAAGTCGAACGCGCCCGGCAAGAATCTCCTGATTGACGTACGTGCCGTTGGTTGATCCGAGATCCTCGATCGTCAAATCTCCACCGTCATTGGCGACGCGGGCGTGTCGTGACGAAAGGTAATTGTCATTCAACTGCAGATCACAGTCTTGGCTGCGACCGATGGTGACCGCGACGTCAACGTCAACCCTCTCGCCCTCTCGCTCGGACGGTTCGATGAACTCGAGAGCCAGTGTTCCCGAGCGACGTCGGCGAGATCCTGGCTCGACTGCCTCCGCCGGGCGCGCCTGAACTGTCGCGACGCGCAGGACGCGGAGGAAGAACAGTCCGGCGACGACCATCACGAGGATCTGCAGAGGACGAATGACCGCCGCGTAGTTGGTCGACGCGGCGAGAAGACTCAAGCGAGCTCAATCCGAAAATGGAG
>DAIOEY010000194.1:0-2860 GCA_036745995.1 Acidimicrobiales bacterium
CGCCAGCCAGGATGCCGATGACGAGAAATGGTCGCACCGGGAAGATAAAGGAACGGAGGTTACCAAAGACGGTGTGCGCCAGATCGAGGAGAATGATGACGACCAGGATGCTGTCGATGGCGGCCACCACGGATTGAGGAAACGTTCCCCAATGGCTGAAGAAGGTCACGAGGGCGCGTACCAGGACAACGCTCGCGACGATGAGCAGACTGACGACAATCGCGTACTCGATGGCGATGATCAGTCCTCGAATGACCAAATCTGGCCCACGGTCAGTCGTTCGCCGCTCACGTCGGGAGTCCACCATGTGGGCGAACGATAGTGGCACGCAGTGGACCATGTCCATGCCCCCTCGAGTATTCACTGAGAATCGGCACGTCCTGACGTCTGGCTCCCATCAGTCCCCAAGCTTCGGCCGGTCGATGGGTTCTCTAAGTGTGACGAGGTCGCCAGTCCTCCTACGGCACAAAGAGGCGTCGCCGAACCTAGCGAATGTGGACTGGCGTGCACACCCGTGACCCAGTTCTCACGCCTCACGGGAGGCTAGAAAGCGGAGAATTCCTAGCATTTCGATGTGCTGATCACGACCGTTGACGAACGCCGCCGGGGCGCCGAGCCGCCACGACCACGCGGTTTCGGGAGTTTGAACGACGACCGCTGTCGGATGCCAAATGCCGTCGACTCGAACATCGTGCAGTCGATCCTGCGCCACGAACTCCGACGTCATCGTTACGAGAGGTAGCGACGCGCTCCCGCGTAGAAGGAACTTGGCCAGGCCGAGAGTGGCGTGATCGAGACGGGCTGACCCGTGTTCGGAGAATGGATCACGGAAGCAACTCCGTTGACGGATCCATAGAAGATCGCCACGTGGACAACGACGCCCGAACGGTCTCGAAAGAACACGAGATCTCCCGGCCTCAAGTTCTGGCGTGGAACGAGTGACCCTCGCGTCGCCTGCGGCGCCGCATCCCTCGGAATCGTCACACCAAGAACGTGAAACACCGAGTAGACGAATCCGGAACAGTCGTAACCGAAGCCTGACGTACCACCCCAGAGGTACTGCAAATTAAGGAACTTCCTCGCCTCGGTGATGACTTGCCGTCCAGTGGGCGCCCACGTCGCGTTGACCGCGTGCAGGGAGACGTTCTTCTTCAGCAGAAAGCCGTGACGACCGTCGAGGAGAGCCACCTCGACCGACGACGAGTTGGTAGCGACGACCGGCAGACGCGTGTCGTAGGAAACCTCCATCATCCGAATAGCTTTGTTGGTGCCCGAGACGCTCCGAACCCACGTCGTCGGTGACGTGACGACGGCGAGCGACGGGGTCGGCGAGGGCGATCTCGAGGTGAGTTGCCACGTCGGAATCCAACCGGGATAGCCACGGCGATCTCGGGGCGTTGGTTGGCTCGGCACGACGACCCGCGACCATCCCCCGGATCTGGAGAGAACGGTGACCGCGGTTCCGTAGAGCGCTTGCGTTTCGATCCGTCCGACCAGCCACTGCTTTTGTCCCAAGGTCATCGTCGCGATCCAGGATCGGATCGACGCTGGCGGTGAGATTGTCAGCCGGTCTACAGGGCGGGAACTCCCAGGAGACACCCAGAGTGTCCCCACGGCAACCGCAACCCAGCGAGTCGACGAGTTCGCGGAGGCGGAACTACTCGAAACTTCCGTTCGATGGGTCGGCGACGTCGTGCCGAGAGTGCCCGCGGTCGTTGTTGCGCCGCTGCTCAACGCGGTGAAACCGAGTGACGAAACAGCAAGCGTGCAGAGGGTCCTTTTCACACCGGATCGTGGTCGTCGAATGCGGGCTCTCATAGTCACCGTACGCCTCTGAATGCAACGTAGGCGCGGTTCCGTTGATACCGCAAGGGACTTCTGGCCCGTTTCGGTGTCCGTTCGACATCCGAGGTGAGGATGCTCTCTCACGAGACGTCTTGATTGCGTCCAATCCAACTCCGTAAGGCGCCACCTCGGGCAACAACAAGCACTGGAGGCTCGTGCTTCGTCGTCAACTGAAGGGTCTAAGGGACGTCGAGCGCCAAGTCTTGACGAACCACATCGCCAGCAGGGACCGAGACGGTGATGGGGCCCACGGCGTTTCCTCCCGCAAAGACACCCGTCAGCGTGTACTCACCGGCACCCAGGGTGATCTTCAGCAACTGTCCAGCCGTCACCGCCGTCTTGTTGGCAATGACGGTGCCGGCGGCGTTGGTGACCGTGATCGTGCCGGCACTCGACGCGCCGACCAGGTTTTTGCAGATCGGCGCCGAACGGTAGATGAACGCCCCACCCTCGACGAACAGTCCAGTGTCGAGTTCGGTCGGACCTGGCGTGACCAACGGTTCTCCTGGTGGTGGTCCGATGTTCGCAGAACCTGGACAGAGGGAATTGACGGTCACGATCAACAGCTTCGTCACCTGACCGGGACGAGTGCTTTGGGTGCGAATCGTCTGAACGCTGTTCATCCGCACTGGAGCCCCCGTCAGCCGCAGCCGGCAGCCACTCGTCCTGGCTCTGGCGCGAGCAGCGTTTACCGTCAGGGAAATCAATCGCGGGGCGCGGCAAGAGGAATGGACAGCGACGGTCGCCGAACTTGACGTCGCCGTGACCGCCAGTGGCAGTCCGGCTACTAGAACCAAGGCCGCCGACCAACTTCTCAGTGAAGCCTTCACAAAAAATAACGTAGTGGGTAGGCCAGCAAAAAGTTGGTCGGCTCTCTCGCCCAGTTCACTCGCGCCCGAAGCTCGAAGTTCGAACTCACGGCCGTGGTGCGCGCGACGTTCGGCGACACCCTCGGGCAATGCTCGGTCGAACACGGCGAAGTGGCATCGAGAGGGGACTACCGCGGCGCGTGAAA
>DAIOEY010000195.1:0-2817 GCA_036745995.1 Acidimicrobiales bacterium
CGTCGTCGCGCACGAACCAGAGCACGTCGTAACGGTCGACGGTCGGGTCACAGTGCGGTGGGATGAGCGTTACTCGTTCGCCGCGTCGAAATGAATGCGTGCGACTGTTGGTGATCATTCCCTGCTCGTCGCCGAAGAAGTGGTAGGTCGAGGTCGTTTCGTGTCCGACGACGAGCGGTGCGCCGGCGTCGGTCGCCATCGCCTTCAGTCCGGCGTCGACGGTCACGTAGTCATCGTGGTTGGCCGAGATGACCGTCGTGGCGATGGTGAGGCTGTGGCGATACTGTCCCTCGGGATCGTTGCCGAGCGCGTCGCGGTACTCGCGGTCCATGAAGACGTAACTTCCGGCCTGGAGTTCGTTGAGTACGCCGAGATCGATGTCGATGTTGGCCGTGCCCGTGCCGCCACCGGTTCGAAGCGCCACGGACTGTCCTCGTGACTCCAGGGCGTCGATCACGGTTTCAAGTTGACGCGTCGACGACTCGGTCGCCGATCGGCGCTGTAGGCGACCGGCGATGTGCTGGAGATGGCCGCCGTATCCCTGGAGGCCGGCGAAGCTCAGCGTGGCGTGTCGCGAGATTCGTTCGACGACCTCGAGTGCCGCGTCGGGTCCCACTACGCCGGTACGGCCAAGTCCGACGTCCACGTCACAGAGCAGTGAGAGTCGCGCGTCACTCGTGGACGCGGCGCTGGCGAGTTCGTCCACGGCGTCCGGGTGGTCCACGACGACGAGCAGGTCACAGCGATCCGCGAGCACCGCGGCCCTGCGCGCAGCGTCAGCGCTCGCGAGGGGTGAGGTCAACAGGACTGAGAGGCGATGTCCGTATCCATCAGTTCGTAGTTGGCTGACGAGTGCTTCGGCTTCGGAGAGCTTGGCGCAGGCCAACCCAACCGCGCCGGCGTCGAGTTGCCGTCGCGCGATCGTCGCGGATTTGTGCGACTTGGCGTGCGGTCGATGTCCAACACCCGCCGACACGGTGATGGCCGCCATGCGCACGATGTTGTCCTCGAGCAGGTCGAGTTCGCAAAGAAGTGCCGGCGTCGGGATGCGGCGCACTGAATCCGCGTGGCCGGCGAGGTCAGGCTGTCGGGAAGTCACGGCGCGACGGTGCGGACACGCGACCATCGGTCAGTGACTCTTCTCAACGTCACCAGTCATTGCCAACGACACTACAGAGAGGGCTGAATCCCGAGCGGCGCCGCGATCCGGGCAAGGCGACGGAGGACGCGAAGGATCGCCGTCTTGAGTCCCTCGGTTCGCGAGAGCCGAACAATGGTCGATTTCGTGAGGCGAGGGACCGGCGGCGAGCGCGTCACGCACTGCACCCGAACGATGTGAAGCGGAGCGTTTCTTCGCCTTTTCGAACGTGCACGGCAATTTCTCAGTTTCCAGCGGGTTGGTGGCCGTTGAATCCCCCAATCCTTGGGGCGCCGTCAGTAGAGTTTTACAGTGAGTCGGAACACCGAAACGGTCCCTCAAGAGACCGCCCGCAACGTACTCGAATACCTGAAATTCGCCGGATTTGAGTTGACCCGTGACCAACTCGTGCGCCTCTACCAGCGTCGATTGATCGCCCTGCCGATCAACGGTCCCGGGGGGCCCGGGAGCCCGAAGACGATCTATCCGCTAGGAACGGCTGAGCGGATGCTGCGCATTGCCCAGTTAAAGACCGGCACCAAGCAATTGGACGAACTCGCGTGGCGGCTCTGGTGGGAGGGTTTGTCGGTCGAGCCCGGACTCATACGTGACTACCTGGTGAAGATCGCCAGTCGATGGGACGAACGACTCGGGGAGATTCGTAAAGCCACGGCCAACGGAGCCGTCGACGACGGTGCCGTGGGCGGCGGTGCCGTGGGCGAACGCGACATCTTGGACGAGGTCTTCTTTCGTCACTTGAAACTCGTTCCCTCGATGGCCTCGGTGCGCAAACGTCTGGGCAAGGGTTCGGACATCTACGTCGAATTTGCGCGGCTCCTCATCGACCTCCTGCGCGGGGACTTCTCGATACTGAGCGAGCACGAAGTCGCCTTGTTCAGCACCAACGGAAAGGGTGACTTCAACGACTTGAACGGATCGGTCGATTCGTCGCACGCCGCTCTCGACGCCCTGGAGGAAATGCAACGCTCGGCCGCACTGTCGTACGCGAAAGTCGTTGAATTGTTGGACGATGACGAGATCGAGAGTGCCCGTCTCGTGGCGCTGCTCTTCTCGCGCATCATCGCCAACATCGGCGTGATCATGGACGACGGTTACGGAGGCACCGGCCGCGTCAACGACACGGTCGGAAGGAACTTGATGGTGCTCTCCGAGAGTCCTGAGGAGCAGGTCCTCTCGTTGTTGCTGACGACGTCATTTCTCCAAGACGAACGGATTCGTGAGAACCTTCCGGTGGTCGACGCACTCTTGATTCACACGCCGGCCGTCTCATTTCAGGATTTTCTGCGACTGAAGTTCCTCGCGACTGAGATTCCCGCACTGCGAGAACTGATCACACCGAACCGGATGCGCGAGGCGTTTGATTCGCCCGAAGGTGCGCAACGGTGGCGCACTCAATTCGAGGAGTTCCGCCTCGCCAACAAGAGCGAAATCGAAGCGGCGATGACGCGTCGACCCGACCTCTTCGACGAGCCGCCGCCCGTTGAGGAGGAGGAATCCCCGCCAGAAATCGAAAAAATTGACGATAGAAAAAAAAAAAAATAAAAAATGACCGCGCGAAGCGTGGAAAATAGCGTCACGCTCGGTTTTTCAGCGGTGCTTCTAGGTGTCTTTGGCGTCAGCATTTGAGCCAGTGAGCGCCTGCAGGACTTACGCGCTGG
>DAIOEY010000196.1:0-2784 GCA_036745995.1 Acidimicrobiales bacterium
CCGAAGTCGATGCCCGCCGTCACCGCGACCTGGCCGAGCAGGTTGAACCAGCCCGTGTACCAAGACCACAGTGCGCTGTTCTTCTTGGCGAGTTTGGCCGACCAGTAGTACAGGCCACCCGCGGTGGGATAGCTCGAACAGACTTCAGCCATTCCGAGCCCGACGAGGATCACGAAGAAGCCGACCACCAGCCAACCCCAGATCATCGTCATCGGACCTCCGGTGTTCATACCGAAGGCGAAGAGGGTTAAACAACCTGAGAGGATCGAGATGATCGTGAACGAAACCGCGAAGTTGGAGAAACCGGACATTCCCCGGCGAAGCTCCTGCGCGTAACCGAGCTCGTGGAGCTTGGCCTCGTCACTTGTTTTCTCAACCCCACCCTGCGGTGGTTGGGTACTCATAGCTATCTTCTCCCCTGCGACCGTGGTCGCTTCAGCAATGCGTTGACTTCAGGTCCGGCGTTCTCACTGTGAGGTCATCCCTCCGTCGACGGGAACGATGCTGCCGGTCATGAAACTCGCCTCGTCCGAGGCGAGAAAAAGTACGACGTTCGCGATTTCGCGCGGTTCGCCGGGTCGACCAATTGGCTGGAAGGAGTCAATGGTTGCGTAGACGTGGTCAAGGCCGCCGAGCATCTCGGCGTGCGCGTAGTTGATTGGCGTGTCGACCCAGCCGGGACAGATCACGTTGCACCGGATGCCCCGTTTGGCGTAGTCGAGCGCGACGCCCTTGGTCAGCATTACCGAGGCGCCCTTGGAAGCGGAGTAGACGGCCAGAAACGGCTCGGAGACGATCCCGTTGACGCTCGAGATGTTGATGATCGATCCGCCGCCGCCACTCAGCATGTGGGGAATGGCCGCGCGACATCCATAGATCTGCCCCTTGACGTTCACCGCGAGGGTCCGGTCGATCACTTCGTCGGTCACTTCGTGCAACACGCCGGGAATATTGACACCCGCGTTGTTCACCAGTACGTCGAGACCGTCAAATCGGTCCACCGCATCGGCGATCATGGCGTCGACCGCTCGGGGATCACTGACGTCGGTCTCGCGCGCGAACGCGTCGCCGCCGGCGGCGCGAATCAGTTCAACGGTCTCGGACACGGTCGCTAGGTCGAGATCGGCGCACAGCACGCGGCCGCCCTCCTCGGCGAGCCGGACGGCGCTGGCGCGCCCAATGCCGGATCCCGCCCCCGTAACCACACAGACCTTGCCGGCAATCCGACCGTCCATTCTCACCAGCTCTATTGGAATTCCGAACAGTATTGATGGCGTCACGGTCCGTGTCAAATGTCGTGCTCGTTCAAAGGCGCGACATTCTTATATGACGAACGTCCCGGCAATCTGCGTACGGTCCTACCGAACAACTCGCGCTCCACTCGTTTGCTCAGCAGTTGAAAACAGCGTCGCGTCGAGAGCAGATTGAAGGGGGCTTACCGAGTCGCGCTCAAATTCCGGTGTGTTCGACGCGGATCGGATTTGGATCGGGAACGTGGGGCATCAACGCGTTCGCGGGGACGCTTCCGAGTCGACCCGCCTCGAAGTCCTCCAGCGCCTGGACGATCTCGCTGCGCGTGTTCATGACGAAGGGGCCATAGTGCTCGACAGGTTCGCGGATTGGCTGGCCACCGAGGACAAGGAGCTCCAGGTTCGTCGTGCGCGAGTCCTGATGCTCGTCGGCTCGAGCCGTGATCCAGTCCCCGGGGCCGAAGGTCACGAGTTGGCCACTGTGGACCGGGCGCTGCTCGCTGCCTATCCGACCTGATCCGGCGAGGACGTAGACGAGCGCGTTGAAGGTGGGGTTCCAGGGCAGGTCGATTGTCGCGCCCGGTGAGAGCGAGACGTGAACGAGCGCCATGGGTGTGTGGGTCGAGCCCGGTCCGCGATGCCCATCGATCTCGCCCGCGATGATACGCACGAGCGACGCACCGTCGCTCGAGCTGAGCAGCACGACGTCGCTCGCTTCGAGGCCCTGGTACGCGGGGGCGATCATCTTCTCCTTGGCCGGCAGATTCACCCAGAGTTGGATGCCGTGAAACAGGCCACCCGAGACGACCAGGTCCTCGGGAGGTGTTTCGATGTGCAGAATGCCGCCGCCCGCCGTCATCCACTGCGTCGCGCCGTCGGAGATGACGCCGCCGCCGCCGTGGGAGTCTTGGTGAAGGAAGACGCCGTCGATCATGTACGTGACGGTCTCGAATCCTCGATGGGGATGCCACGGCGTCCCCTTGGGCTCTCCGGGGGCGTAGTCCACCTCGCCCATCTGGTCCATGTGGACGAAGGGATCGAGGTCGGCCATACTCACGCCGGCGAACGCTCGCCGCACCGGGAAGCCCTCTCCCTCGAAGCCCCGCGGGGCGGTCGTCACCGACTTGATCGGGCGCTCGGCGACGCCCTCGAGACGCGGGTCCGCGACGCGAGAGAGCGTCGTCCAGTCTGCGGGCGTAACGGTGGGCATCAACGTCTCCTCTACAACGGCCAGACCTCAAGTATGGCGCTCGGGGACTGTTCGCGACAAGAAATTCTTTTCGACCAGAGAGCGCCTCCGTAGTGACCTGCCCGCACCAGGAGCCTCGAGGTCGCCGTAGGGTGAGCGGTAACACACCCACCACATCGTCAAAGGGATCGAGCACATGGATGACGCCACAATCTTGCAGCGCGTGGGGGATCTCACGGATGAAGAGCAACGACTCGAAGAGTCTCACTTGAACCAACCGCTGTCGAAGGATGAGCTGGCCCGACTGCACGCGATCGAAGTCGAGCTCGACCAGTGCTGGGATCT
>DAIOEY010000197.1:0-2757 GCA_036745995.1 Acidimicrobiales bacterium
TCCACCAGCAACGGCGTGAACCGCTGGACCCATCGGAACAGGGTCACATGGTCGACCTCGATGCCGCGTTCAGCGAGGAGCTCCTCGAGATCCCGGTACGACAGCCCGTACCGCAGGTACCAGCGCACGGCGATCAGGATGACCTCCGGAGGGAACCGGAAGCCAGCGAACCCTGAACCGGGCTGCTGGACAGGAGGACGAGGACGACGACGGTTCATTTGGCCAGCCTGGTCGACCTGGAGTCTGGGCACGAATCGCACGGCGCCTCGGCAGGGTCGCGCTCAATGCAACAGTGCCCCAACACGCCGCCGAGGCCGACATCCCCGAGCTCACCCGTCTGGCCAAGACCGTCTCCTCGTGGGGTAAACATTCAGCCCCCCGTGTGACCAGCACTTCTTGAGGCAAGGCAACCGTCGGAAGTAGGGCGAGGCGCGACGCCTGAGAGCTTGATCCGGCATTCACGGGCGGTGGGACAAGGCTGGTGTGTGGCTGCGTAATCGGTAGCGGTTGGGGGGACGCTCAGGTGGTGCTCGGCGGCATCCAGGCGTCACCACGGAAGAGCATGGCCAGCGCGTCGAGCGCGTTCACCTTGTGCTTTCGGGCGGTCGAGATGTAGGAGCGGATGGTGGCGAAGTGGCGAGCACCGTCGTCACTTTGGAAGCAAGACGATATTTTCGAGTGGAGCTTCAGCATGCGGACGTCACGCTCCGCCAAATTGTTGGTCATGGGAACCCGCAGGTCGGTGGCGAAGCGCGTGGCCTCGGGCTTGAGCTTCTTGAGTGCGGCAACGAGGTTGTACGACTTGCCTTCGAGGTAGTCGCGCTTGCGGTTGCACGGGGCGGGGTTGGCCGAGAGGCCCTCCTCGACGATCGCGTCGTAGCGGGCGAGAAAGGTCTTGAGGAGCACTGGCGACAATCGCGTGGCGCCGGTGGTGCGGGCAAGGTGGGCCGCGTTGTTCATCTCGGTCAACAACGCGGTCATGTCGTTGGCCCACCCCTGGCTCCACCCGACCCCGATGGGCTCGAGTTCGCGAAGGATGTGCGCCAGACAGATCGCATGGGTCGCGTTGTCGTACTTGAAATACATGGCAAGGCGGTCGTGCACCATGACCCCACTGAACTCGGGGAGTACTCCCGCTTCGTCGGGGGCGTCCTTGCCCCGGGTGGGGCTGGCGAACAGGTAGGTGTAGAGCTCGTTGGAGACCACATGGAACCACCATTTGTCGGTCCGCACCTGGTCAGACGTCTCATCGGCGTGGACGAGGAAGCTGGACGTGAGACGGCGCCGGATGACGTCGATGAACGAGGTGAGCCCGCCGGCGGCCTCCTTGGCCAAGGTGGCGACGAACCCCGTCGACACCTGAGCACCGAGCATGGTCGACATGGCGTCGGCGGTCCTCTCCACCGAGAGGTGCTGGCCGAAGAGCAGGTAGAGCGCGGCAGCACGGACGTTGGGCCCGTAGCTGGCCGGTGCGGTCGCCTCTTTCGGAAACGTCCCGGCGTTGAGCTTGCCGCACGTGCAGCGCTTTCGAATCGAGCGGTGCTCGGTGGACAAGATGATCGGGTCCGGGGTGTCGAACACCTGGCGTCGTTCGAATCCCTCATCGTCTGCCTCGCTAAGATCCTCCCCGCACGAGGTGCAGTTGGTCGGCAGGTGAGGGACGATCTTGTCGGGGACCGTCTTCATCTCGAGGTTCTGCCCCGGTGCGCCGGGCTGCTTGCCCCGGCGCCGTTCGACGTCGTCCTTTCGTTTCGCCTTGGCCTCGGCCCGACGGTCGGCCCGCGTCTTGGTCGCTTCGGCCTGTTGCTTCGGCGAGTCACTCGACGGCGGGAGCGACGAGTTCTTCGATCCCTGGTTCAACCGCTGCTCGAGCTCGTTGATCTTGCGGGACAAGCGCTCGATCTCACCGGCCTGCTTCGCATTCTCCGCGCGCAGCGCCTCGTTCTCGGCTTGGAGGTTCTGCTCACGATCTGCATCCGACACGCCCGAAATTCGAGCACGTTCGAGGCGACTTCGCGAATCGCGAGGTCAGGGCCCTGTTTCAGGCCGCAGCCTGCGGGGGAGGTGAATGTTTACCTCGTGGGAGACCGAGATCCTCAACTACCACGTGACCCGGATCTCGAGTGGGCCAACAGAGGCCCAGAACCTCATTGCCGAGAAGCTTCGAAGGATCGGGCACGGAATGCGCAACTTCGAGAACTATCGGCTCAGGTTGTTGCTCCACTCCGGTGTTGCATGGAACACTCCGTCAACTGCTCGAATCAGAGGCCGCCACCCACGCCTCATCGCGTAGAGCCACGTTCAACTGGGGACCGGTGAAGGCCGCTACCGTATGAACCAGTCCTCCGGTTCGGATTCCATCTGCAGTTCGCCTGGGGTATCGGCGAGACCAAGCTGAACAGCGAACCGGCCAATGCGTCCAGTGGCTGCGACGAGGCCCTTCACTGTCACCCTCAGGTCGTCGCTGCTGTCCGTGTTCGCTCCCCATAGGCGAGCGAGTGGCTTGAGCTTCTTCGGAAAGGGCTTCATGCGCAGCCGTGCCTCGGGTGCGATGGAAGCCAGCTCACGAGCGAGACGCAGAGCCTCCGGAAAGCCACCGAGCTTGTCGACGAGCCCGAGGTCGTGCGCATCCTCTCCTGTCCAGATCCGACCCCGGGCAATCTGGTGAACTCGATCCGGTGGAATCTTGCGCCCTTCGGCCACCCTGGCGACAAACGTGTCGTAGATGGCGTCAATGGTTTTCGACAACCGTTCCTG
>DAIOEY010000198.1:0-2635 GCA_036745995.1 Acidimicrobiales bacterium
CCGAAGCGACAGACGTCGGGGGCACGGAAGTCGCCGATGACGCCGCGTTCGATGAGGGCCTGGATCACCGCGTAACCGTGGTCGTGTCGAAGCGCAACCTGACTGCCTCGCTTCGCGTGCTCGCGAGGCGTCACGACCTCGAACACGCCGGGCAGACGTTCCTCGATCAACGCGATGAAGAGGTCGGTCATCGCGAGACTCTTGGCCCTCACCTGCTCCATCGAGGCTCGGTCCCACACGCCCAGCGCGCCCTCCATCGCGGCCAGGGCGATAATCGACGGCGACGAGGTGACGAAGGCCTGCATCCCTTTGGCCGGCTCGTAGGCAAGTTCGAAGTCGAAGGGGCGCGCGTGTCCGAGCCATCCGGGCAGCGGGTTCTCGAGGATCCCCTGCCACGACGAGCGCACGTACATGAACGCCGGCGACCCGGGACCTCCGTTGAGGTACTTGTAACCACAGCCCGCGGCGAAGTCGACGTTGGCGTCGGTCACGTCGAGCGGGACGGCCCCGGCCGAATGCGCGAAGTCCCAGAGCATCAGGGCACCCACCGCGTGCACGTCCGTCGTGATGCCCTTCATGTCGAGCATCTCTCCAGTGCGATAGTCAACGTGGGTCAACATGACGAGCGCGACGTCATCGTTCAACTCATCGCCGAGCGCCGCGCGGTCGATCGCCTTGACGGTGATCGGACGTCCCGAACGCGCGGCCATGGCTTCGACGATGTAGATGTCCGAGCGGAAATTCGCCACGTCGGTGAGCACGACGTGGCGTTGCGGGCGTTGATCGAGCGCACCGCCGATCAATTTGGCGAGCATGAAGGTGAGCGTGTCGCCGAAGACAACCTCACCGGGTTGCGCGCCGATCAATGGTGCAAGACGATCGCCCAGTCGCGTCGGCGCCGCCATCCAACCGGCGTCATTCCAACTTCGCACGAGTCCCTCGGCCCATTCGCGGTCGATGGCTTCGAGCACGCGCGCGCGCACGGCGTTCGACGCCGGTCCAAGGGAGTTGCCGTCCAGATAGAGAACGTCGTCGTCGAGGATGAACTCCGCCCGGAGCTCTCGAAGTTCGTCCGTGGCGTCACGGGCCCGACAGTCCCCACGAGCGATCACGGTTCCCACCTCACTTCCAACATTCTCAACACTCAACGCCGCCAGAGCGTCGTCTTACGATACGCCACGCCGCTGCGTCCGTCGCTTGCTCGTTGTCAGCCGATCTGGCGACCCGCCATCAACGAATGCCGCGATCGAACGCCGCAGTGCGACTCTACGTCGCAACGGTCTCGCCCTTCGATGAGTGCCTAGGACCTGGTGAGCGGCTTGTACTTGAGTCGGTGAGGCTGATCAGCGTCGGTGCCAAGTCGCTTCTTGCGCTCGGCCTCGTAGTCGGAGAAATTGCCTTCGAACCATCGCACTTGCGCGTCGCCCTCAAACGCGAGGACGTGAGTGGAGATGCGATCCAGGAACCAGCGATCGTGACTGATCACCACGGCACAGCCCGGAAATGAGAGGAGTCCGTCCTCGAGGGCGCGCAACGTGTCAACGTCGAGGTCATTGGTCGGCTCGTCCAAGAGCAGCACGTTGCCGCCGCTGCGCAACACCTTGGCGAGTTGCACGCGATTACGTTCGCCACCCGAGATTTCGCCGACCTTCTTTTGCTGATCGCTGCCCTTGAACCCGAAACTCGCGACGTAGGCCCTCGCGTGGATCTCCCGACTGCCGACCACCATATGCTCCCGGCCTTCGCTTATCTCATCAAAGACCGTGGCGTCCGCGTCGAGACCGTCGCGCGATTGGTCGACGTAGGCGAACGTCACCGTGGTGCCCACGTCGATCGTGCCTGAATCTGATTCTTCTTGGCCCATCATCATCTTGAAGAGCGTCGTCTTGCCGGCACCGTTCGGGCCGATGACACCGACGATGCCGCCGGGCGGAAGGAGGAACGTGAGGTCCTCGATCAACAGCCGGTCGTCGAAGCTCTTCACCAGATGGTTGGCGTTGACGACCACGTCGCCGAGCCTCGGACCAGGCGGGATGGCGATCTCGAGTTTGTCGGCGCGACGTTCGGCCGACTCTGACTCGGCGACCAATTCGTTGAACGCACTGACGCGGGCTTTCCCCTTACTCTGGCGAGCTCTCGGTGACATGCGGATCCACTCCAGCTCGCGTTCGAGGGCCGCCTGGCGGACCTTGTCCGACTTCTCCTCAGACGCGAGGCGCGCCTGCTTCTGCTCGAGCCACGACGAGTAGTTGCCCTCCCACGGAATCCCTCGCCCTCGATCGAGTTCCAAGATCCAGTTCGCCGCGTTGTCCAGGAAATAACGATCGTGCGTGATCGCCACGACGGTTCCGGCGTAGTCCTGCAACGTGCGCTCCAACCACGCGACCGACTCGGCGTCCAGATGATTCGTGGGTTCGTCGAGCAGCAGCAGGTCGGGCTTGGAGAGCAAGAGCCGGCACAGCGCGACGCGGCGGCGCTCGCCGCCCGACAGCTTTGTCACGTCCGCGTCGGGCGGAGGCAGGCGTAGGGCGTCCATGGCGATCTCGAGCGTCCGTTCGAGGTCCCAGGCGTTCACGGCGTCGATCTTGGTTTGCAGATCGGCCTGCTCGGCGAGCAGCACGTCAAAGTCGGCGTC
>DAIOEY010000199.1:0-2630 GCA_036745995.1 Acidimicrobiales bacterium
GCGTTGTGATCGCGGCCGAGCGTGAGACCACAGGTCCCACAGTGATACGTCCGTTGGTCGAGGGACAGTGTGGCTTTTACTGTCCCGCATTGACTGCAGGTTCTTGAAGAGGGGTAGAACCGATCCACGCGCACGAGGGTCGACCCGTACCATTTCGTCTTGTACTCGAGCTGACGAGTGAACGCACCCCACGCGGCGTCTTGGATGTGCTTAGCGAGGGAGTGGTTCTTCATCATGCCCGCCACGTTCAAGTCCTCGATCACGATCACGTCGTAGTTCTTCGCGAGCATCGTCGTGGTCTCGTGGAGCAGGTTGCTGCGCGCGTTGCGGACCCTCGCGTGTATGTTCTGCACTCGGGCATTGGACTTCATCCATCGCTTCGACGGAGCCACTCCCTTCTTCGGGCCATGGCGACGCGAGGCGATGCGCTGGGCGTGTGCCAGCTTCTTCCCGGCGGTCACGAAGTGGCGCGGGTTGTCCGTGTTGAGGACCCGGGCGCCGTCCGTGGTTGCTCCGGTGAAGAGGGTGGTGAGGCCGACGTCGACACCGATGATTTTCTCTGGTGCTCGAGACGCGGGGATCAACCTCGTGACCTCGACGTTGAAGGCTATGAAGAACTTGCCGTTGCTCAATGACACCGTGGATGACACGATACGACCAGTTCCCCGCTCCAGATGCCGGTGTATTTTGCGCATCGACTCGTAGGTCTTTATTTCACCGATGCGGGTGGCACGTACGTGGTGGCAGTCCGTCAGTCGAACCGCACTGGCGAGGAAGCTCACTGAGCCACCCTGGCCCCGCTTCTTGAACGTCGGGAACTTCGCCCGACCCTTGCGGTGATTGGTGAAGGCCTTGGAAAGGTTCAGGCACGCGTAGTTATATGTCGACGAGCCGTTCTCGCTCCACCACGGCGCCAGCTCATCGCGATTCTCGTACCAGAGTTTCTGGAGATCGAGGTGACTGGTTCCGAGGTAGTCGTCCCTGGTGAGCTCGATTTCTGCTCGCTTCTTCTCCCGGTTCTCGTCCCAATTGGCCTTGACCAGTGAGAGCAACGCGTTGTAGACGAAACGAGTTCCTCCGATGTGACTGCGCAGCGCGTTGGCCTTCTCGCTCGTGGGATCCAACTCGTACCGGTAGGCCTGTCGAACCTGTACTTGGGTCACTTCAGGCCGCTGTGTCACGCGATCAGTTTCGTCACCAGGTGTGACATGAGCCGTACACCATCGGGTCCCGGGTTTGCCGAAGGGGCCCGAGTGTACAGGTGCGGTACTCGATGAACAGGCGAACGACTGTTCAGCGTTTTGACGTTGCGTGGCGTTGCGCTCTCCCTGAGAGCTTCAGACGGCAGCGATCACTCGTGAGTCGAACTCACCGTCTTCAACGTCGGTGTGCCAATGACCGGCGCCGAAGACAACGGCAGGGACCTGCGTTGTTCAGTTCCCCGGAACGCTGGCGCCGTCACGCGCGATTTTCAGACGGGCAGCACGCGGGCGGCCAATTCGAAGGTCAGGCCCCGGCCACGAACATCGTTGCGGCCCGTTACGCCTCGTTCGTCAAACCGCCGGGAGGATGAGCGACTTCGTCGGCTTGATCAGCGTCGTGAAGTCCTTCGCGCTTGGAGTTCGGCTCAGGGACGTAAGCGTCGCGCGCGACGAATATCCCGAGTCGTTGTCCAGGACCCACGAGACGACGAAACCATCATGGTTGACGCACGTGGCCTGGGTCGTTAGACCCTGGGACTGCGTGAGGCATCGCACAGGACCGAAATCCTTTGATTCGTGCGTGGTGATTGTCGAGGGCTTGGACGACTTCATTCCCATCAACTCCTGCAGCGTCTGCAGCACGTACGTCGGTACGAAGCCCGTATCTTGCATCGCGAAACCGTTCGACGGTAGATACGGACTGGGTCTCGAGCACTGCAACGCTCCGTAGTTTCCGTTGCTCGGTCGTGTCATGCACGCGCTCACGTTGGTACCGATCTTGATCCACTGGGCGACGCGGCCCTTCGCGCCGTGATAGAGGTACGCGTAGCGGCCACTTCCGGTGTAGCCGTCGGCGTTGGTCGTCGGCTTGGTTCCCGGCGGACTCGGAATCTGGGCCACCACGATTGTGCCCGTTTGAAAGTAGACGTAATTCTCAACCTGATACGTCGCGACGAACGTGGCGCCGTTGGCCCGCTTCATCGAATCAACAAAGCTCGTCACCAATGTCGTGGCAGCAGTCTTGGTCGACTTTGAGTTCGACGTCTCGGTCACGACGACGACAACGACCACGACCGCAGCCACGCAGACCGCGCCAAGGACTGACCATCGTCGTCGCCGGCCCTCTCTTTGTTTGATCACAACCTCGTGCTCATGACGTTCAACCGGAGACTCTCCTTCTTCCTTGCGGGCGGACGAAGAACTCAAGGCACCGGGATCCGAGCGAGGGTGATGACACACCGCAGCGTAGACCGCCCCTTGTCGCTGACCGCGATCGGCGCCAACTGTCAAGCGACTCGCCGACGGTCAAAAGTCGACGACCAAGGGCCGCGACGCCTCGATTCGACGTTCAGGCGACGCAGGAAGAACGCGTACCTTCGCGGCGCACCAGCGAGGCGCACGGGTCTAGAAGGGCACCCGCTCCCAGTT
>DAIOEY010000200.1:0-2629 GCA_036745995.1 Acidimicrobiales bacterium
CTCCCGCGACCACCGCGCCGAGGGAACCGAGCGCCCCGAACGATGCACCCGCCGCGTTGTACCACCCGTAGACCCGACCCGTTCCCGCGTCCTCGCCCGCCAACATGACTTGTTCGAGAGTGGTCGCTGCTCCGTTGTCGACCACGTCGGTCGACAACGTGCCGGTCAACGCCACGACGAACAAGACCCACAACGGAGGATTGGTCGCCACCACTGCACCGGCCACTGCAATACCCGCGAAGAAAAGGCCGTATGACCGCCGCCGACCGAATCGGTCACCAAACGCGCCAACCACCAGCGAAGCCGCGGCACTCCCACCGATCAGCACTGCGAGGAGCACACCCGCCCGCACGGGACTCACCCCTCTCGTAGCGAGCAGCGAGCCGAGGACCACTGCGGTAAACCCGTAGCCGAGTCCGCGTACCGCCTGACCCGCCACTAACAGGCGAGCATTCCCACTGAGAGGAGTTCCCACAGACCCAGTCTCCACGATTCGCGGGCACGAAGCGTCAACCCTCGCCCCGCACATCCCTGGTATTGCGTGGACGGTTCACGTGAGCAACCATGACGTCGGCCACTCCAGGAGGAAGCCGTCCACCATGCCGACGTTATGTCACGGGAGCCGAATTCCGTGTCATCGGGTGTCAACCCGCGACATCTGCACCGGCCGTACTCGAACATTGACGTCATCACAAAAAGGGACTTGCAGCCCTACTCGCGAAGGATTCAACTGCTCACGGCGAGGTCATACTGAGGGCGAATGCCTCTTGGGGGTTCGGACCTCACTGTCCGCGCTGTCCGAAGAGGGCCTCGAGTGGAGGTTGTGAATGATGCGCACCGTATTCGTCAACCCTGAGCGTTGCATTGGCTGCCTTCAATGCGAAGTCGCCTGCGCCGTAGAGCACTCGGCCAGTCAGGATTTGGCACAGGCATTCCATGAAGTGCCCCGCCCGCGCAAGAGAGTGCACGTCGAAGCCGGTCCGGTTCCGGACACTGCCTATCCGAACAAGTGCCGCCACTGCGATCCTGCGCCGTGCCAGCGTGTCTGTCCGACGGGAGCGATTAGCCGCGACGCCAGTGGAGACTTGGTGTTGATTGACGCGAGGCGCTGTATTGGCTGCGCCATGTGCGCAGTCGTGTGTCCCTTTGACGTACTGACCTTTCATCCGCTCGCGGGCACGTTGACTCCGGAGTCGCTGGTCGCGGTGAAGTGCGACGGCTGCGAGCAGCGCGTCGGTCGAGGCGAAGTGCCGGCGTGTGTCGAGAGTTGCAAGGTCGACGCTCTCGTCTACGGCGAGATCAACGAGCTCATTGCGGCGGGTCGGCTCCGCGAGAGTGGGGCCGTCCTGGCGGCGGCGGGTTCAACTCCGACGCTGACCGCGGACGGCGACCCCTTAGCGGGGTGGCGTTCGTTCGGCGAAGCCCGGCTGAGCGTGAACGGCGCGGCTCAGGGCGCGTGGGTTCATCGTCGACGCGAGAACGGCGCACGCGCGAATCAAGACCGAAACGCTGCAGCCAACCAGGCACTCAGTGGCCTGAAAAGAGAGGAAGGGACGTCATGAGCACGACCTACGACGGCGGGCGGCAGCTCGGCCGACTCACGATTCACGACGACGCACAGCAGATGATCGAACGAGCCCGCGAGGAGGGCGTCGAGACGGTCTGGGACCGGCTACGCGCCCAAGAACCACAGTGCGGGTACTGCCAATTGGGTCTGAGTTGTCGCAACTGCGCAATGGGGCCGTGTCGGATTGATCCATTCGGTGAGGGACCTCAAAAGGGCGTCTGCGGTGCCGACGCCGACGTGATAGTGGCCCGCAACCTCGGTCGCACCATTGCCGCGGGGTCGTCATCGCACTCAGACCACGGACGCGACATCCTCGAAGTCTTCAGCGCGATGGCCCACGGCGAGACCAGCGGATACCAGGTGACTGACGAGGCAAAACTGCGGCGGATCGCCCTCGAGCTCGGCATCGCCACCGAGGGTCGCGGCACGGACGAGGTGGCGGTTGATTTGGCGGACGAGTTGATGGCGAACTACGGCACCGCCAAGGGTTCGCTCTCCTTCGTCGAACGCGTCCCCGCGCTGCGACGTGAGAAGTGGGCGGGACTCGGCATCACGCCGCGCGGCGTCGACCGCGAGAACGTCGAGATGATGCACCGCACCCACATGGGCGTCGACAACGACTACGTGAATCTGCTGCTGCACGGGTTGCGCACCGCCCTGTCCGATGGCTGGGGCGGGTCCATGATCGCGACCGAGTTGTCCGACATCATGTTCGGCACTCCAACGCCCGTAACCTCAGAGGTGAACTTGGGGGTGCTCGAGACCGACATGGTGAACATCGCGATGCACGGCCACAACCCGCTACTCTCTGACGTCGTCGTCACGGCGGCGCAGGACCCGGAGCTCGTCGAGCTCGCGCGCTCCTACGGGGCCACCGGCATCAACATCGTGGGCCTCTGCTGCACGGGCAACGAGATGCTCATGCGCAAGGGCGTCCACATCGCCGGCAACCATCTCATGCAGGAGTTGGTGCTGGTGACCGGCGCGCTGGAGGCGATGGTGGTCGACTACCAGTGCATCATGCCTTCGGTCGTCGACGTCGCCAAGTGCTACCACACCAGG
>DAIOEY010000201.1:0-2615 GCA_036745995.1 Acidimicrobiales bacterium
ACACGGAGGAATTCTGCGTTGTCTTGAAGCGAACGTAACGGATGCCACCTTGGACTGTATGAGAGACGAGTGTTGGGGTCGTCGCGTCGCGCCTGACCCATGCACTGGCTGGCCGGGAGCCAAACGCGAGCATTCTCGTAGACGCCACACCGGGGTGAAATCCATAGGGCCACGTCACTCTCGCGCAAGCGTTGGCCACTCTTGAGAATCAAGCGTGGAAATCTCCCGGTCCGAACGGAACATCAACGGCGTGCTCACGCAGCGCTTCGAGAGGCACGATCTCGAGGGCGCGTTCGTGCGTCGAGGCCAGAACCACGAACGCCGCCGCCCCGTCGTGATGGGAACGGAGCCAGTTGGAGGCCGTGACGCACCACCGGTCGCCGGGCATCAATCCAGGGAACCCGTAATCAGGCATCGGCGTGGTCAGGTCGTTGCCGATGGACCTTTGGTGCTGGAGAAACTCGGCGGTGACGACAGCGCAGATCGTATGGCTCCCATGGTCCTCCGGTCCTGTCGTGCAACACCCGTCACGGTAGAAGCCGGTGACGGGGTCGGTGCCGCACGGCTCCAGTTCCCCACCGATGACGTTTCGCTCGACCATGGACCATTATCGCTGATGAACCGGGCCCGGCCTGCACCATCGATCGCCTGTATGACATCACCCTTGGCGACTGCTCCAGAGGCGGGACCTGAACCTGAAGTCACGATTCAGGTCAGGGCAGTACGTAGTACTTCGAGCTCTAAGTCACCACTACTACCAGCGTGACGGCCAGAACGGCCGGCGCGTGAGTGCACGTCCGCCACCACCGACCAGTGAGGACGGCCGTTGTCGTAGCCATGGCGTCGCACTACACCGGCGACTCTGGGTCATTCAGCTCACTCGACGTCGCGCCGCTCGGGGTCTCTCACGCCTGGAGTGAACAGCACAAGAACGCAAATGAGTCCGGACACCAGACCGCTCAACACCAGTGTCTCGCGGATTCCGATCGTCGCGGCGGCTACCCCGCCGAGAAGTATCCCGAGCGGCCCCAGGGAGAACGCCAGCAGGTAGACGAGCGAAGAGACCCGACCGAGGACGTCGCGCGGAACGAGCTCCTGCATCATGGCGACCCAAAGGACGTCGCCGTAGATCAGCAGCCCGACTTCGAGCGCACTGCAAAGTCCGACGATCCACGCGTTGGGGGCGAGGGCCATCGCGGCGATCGCGACGCCCCCCGCCGCGTACGCGCTCCACAGCACGGTCACGCGCAGACGCGGCGAACCCGTTCGCGCTACGACGAACGACGCAACCACTCCGGCCGCACCTCCCGCCGCAAAGACGAGTCCGAGGGCCAGGGCGCTGGCGTGCAGGACATTGCGAACGAGCAGAGGAAGCAGGACGGTGAGCGGGGTCATACCGATGAAGTTGGCCAGAGCCGCGCCGAGCAGCGTGGCCACGAGCCACTTTTGACTTCGCACGTACGCGATCCCCTGCATTGCCTCGGCGAGGGCCGTGCCGTGATGCGGCGCGCGCGGAGTGCGGAGCTTCATCGCGAAGAGGCAGGCCCCCGAAACGGCGAAACTGAGCGCGTCAATGCCAAAGGACCACGAGTAGCCAATGGCCGACACGATGATCCCCCCTACGGCGGGACCGATGAGTCCCTGGGCGAGTTGACCGCTCATTTGTCCAAGGGCATTTCCTTGGACCAGAAGATGGTCGTCGAGCAGTTCGGGGACGATCGCCATTGACGCCGGCGCGAAGAACGCGTCAGCCGCCCCGAAGATTGCCGACATTGCGATCAATTCCCAGAGGCGCAGATCCTGACGAGCGAGGAGAATCGCCACGACACCAACCGCCAGTCCTCGAACGACGTCCGACGAAAGCATCGCCAGGCGGCGAGAAACTCGGTCCACGACCACGCCACCCAGCAGGGCGAAGAGAACGGAAGGCACCGCTCGCGCCGTGAAGACGTAGGCGAGGTCAACGGGGCTATGTCCAATATGAAGTGCCACGAGTGCCAAAGCGATGGTGAAGACGCCGTCACCCAGCGACGAGACGGTCTGACCGGACCAGAGCAGTGCGAAGTCCCTCACTTTGAGGGCCCTGAACGTCCCTGATGGTCTTGACTTGGAAGTCATAGCCGTCCATCCTCTCATCGGGAAGCAGGGGCTGAATGGATTGCTACTTGATCCTCCGCCGGCTGCTACGCCTCGGGCCAGGTGCGGTCGAACCAACGACGTACCCGCTTCGATCCGAACGAGATCTTGTCAGCCGCCAATTCGGGTGACGGACCTTCAAGGATACCCATCGGGCGCTGACCGCTCAAGAAGGTCACGTCGCGACCTGATCCACGTCGAGGTCGCAGAGGAATTCACGTTCCGTGAAGTGGAAAGTACAATTCGCCAATGACGCATTCGGTCGCCTCGGAACTCGGGGCCACGCTCGCGATCGACATCGGTGCCAGTTCAATCAAGTTCGGTCTTATCGACGACCGAGGCGAACTGCTCGACGCCGTCGTGCGTCTTCCCACGCCGTACCCATGTTCGCCGTCACGGCTCGTTGACGTCGTTGCCCGACAGATCGCCCAGAGTCGCTGCTCGCGCGTCGGCGTCGGTTTTCCCGGTGAGTTCGAGGG
>DAIOEY010000202.1:0-2595 GCA_036745995.1 Acidimicrobiales bacterium
TGTCTCCTTGAACTGGCCAGATGCGGTCCAAGACGCGAAAGTGGTCAGGTCCCACATTTACATTGAGCGCTGCTGGGATGTCGTGCCCCATGACCTGAAAGACCACGAATCCAATTGAAAAGGTAAACGCATAGATCCATTGTCCGTTGGACATCGCTTCTTGCAGAATCCGAACGAGGTCCGGGTGGGTGTCAGCCTGGATACTTCGAACTCTTCCTTTCCTCATCGCCACAACAAGATTGTCAACCCGGGGGTCCGTCTTGCCGATCCAAACAATGTGATGGTCGAGAGGCGTTTGTTTCGAATCGAAAGCGTCGTATTCTGCGTCAGGTACGACCCGATTCTTTGGAACTTGGTGATCTAGCACCAACGCAGACAAGACTGCAAAGGTCGAGAGGCTCAATTGATCCGATGGTTTCAGTGTCCTTGGAAAACCACCGGTCATCATGGTATCGAGGATTGATATCGCCTGGTTTTCAATATCCTCCATCCAACCTTCGTTGCATTTGTTGCAGAATCCTCCGATCTTGTCAGCGAACGGAGCAGAAGGGAACTCCCTCGGAGGTTCGGAACCTGTGCGAATCGAGGTAACCCCCTCCTCCCCAATGACGTCCTCGAAGCGTTCGCGCAATTGCTCGGCGAAGACGTGTTGGTTCGTGAGCTTGTTCTCGGTTGACCCGCAGAAGATGCAGGGCCTTCTCACGGGCGCATCATTCATGCCGCATCGTAACCTTCAAGACCACTCTGGGCCAGCGCGGCGACGCCCGACATCCAGATCACCGCCCCGCACGCCCTGGCGCTCGTGACGTCACCGCTCAACCTCGCGGGGCGCGGCACCGCGTACGAAGGCGTGATCAACGTGTCACTGCGCCGCGATCGAGGGGCACCGGTCGCCAACGCCACGGTCATGGGGGCGATGGGCTTCATGGCGCCGTTCCACACGAGCCTTGCGTTCCCGACTCCCTCGAGCCAGTTCGGCGCGATCGTGCTCTACGCGAAGTCAGCGAAGGACGGCTCGACGGTCTACGCCACGGTGATCAGAGTTCGCTTCCACTGAAGTTGCGCGATCTGGGATCTCCGGTCCGCCGTACCGAGCACCGTTCGTGACCGCCTTGGTGATCTCAGTCGCTGACGAAGCCCTTCCAGCCCCGCATGTACTCGATGAACGCCTCACCCAGTCCCTCGCCACGAAGGTCGTCGGCCGAGATCGGCAGAGTGCGCATCGTGAACTCGGGGTCCTCGAGCATCCGAGCGGGAAAGTCGTGATTCGCAATGGCGGCGCGCCCGAGCATGACCACGTCGAGACTGGCGTCGAGGGCGCGCCGGACCTCGGCGCCCGAGTAGATCTTGCCCGCCGCACCGAGTCGTGTCGCGCCCCGGTCGATCCCGGTGAAGAGCCCGAGCAGGGACTGTCCGGCGAACTGAGGGTCGATCGCCTCCTTGAACACGTCCCACAGGGACAAGTCGACCAGGTCGACCTTCTCCGTCGCGAGCAGGCCCCGATAGACCTCGACGATGTCGGCCGTGGCGACACCGAAGCGCTCGGGCGAGAGGCGCACCGCCAGGTGGAAGTCGTCACCACATCGGGCCCGCACCCCGTCGACGATCTCGAACAGGACGCGCGACCGCTCCTCGAGTGATCCGCCGTAGCCGTCGGTGCGCAGGTTGCGCACGGGGTCGAGGAACTGGCAGAGCAGGTAGCCGTGAGCCCCGTGAAGCTCCACGCCGTCGAAGCCCGCCCGCCGGCAGCGCTCGGCGGCCGCGACGAACGCCTCCACGACCTGGCCGATCTCCTCGGTCGAGAGCGCCCGCGCGCCGGTCTCGGCGTCATCGAAGGGCGCGACTGGTGCGTGTCCGGTGAGCGGTGAGGGCGCACGCATGCCGGCGTGGTGCAGTTGCAAGAGGGCAAGGCTGTCGTGAGCCTTGATCCCCGCGGCCAGGCGGGTGAGACCCTCGAGGTGCGCGTCGGAGAAGCAGCCGAGCTGGCCCGGGAAACCGTGCCCCCCGGACTGGACGTGCGAGGCGCAGGTCGTCGTGATGGCGAAGCCGCCCTCGGCGCGCATCACGAGCCAGCGGTACTCGTCGTCGCTCAGCGTGCCATCGGCGTGGCTCTGCTGGTTGGTGAGCGGTGACAGCATGAACCGGTTCCGCGTCGCCGGCCCGTGCGCGAAGGTCACGGATTCGAAGGGCTGGGTCATAGTCAATCCTTGTCTCTCCGAAGAGTCTCGCTCATTGCGCGAGGATCCACGGACCGCAAGACGGGACATCGGGGACCGCTCGTGGGGATTCGGTCTCGCCGTCGGCACGGACGGCGCCTATAGGTGGGACGGCGGGTTGGGCTCTTCGTTCTGGATCAGCCCGGCCCTCGGCCTCACGGTCATCGTGCTGACCCAGCGCGTGCGGGACTCGCCTGACCTGGCCGCCGTGCAGCGCGAGGTCCGCGACGCGGCGATCCGGTCCTGCTCAAAGGGACGCTCTTCGACGAGGCTCAGATCGTCGGGGTAAGTCCCCCGTCGACCACGAGTTCGGCCCCGGTCACGGCGGACGCCCGCGGCGACGCCAGGAAGCAGATGCAGCTGGCCACCTCCTCGGGCG
>DAIOEY010000203.1:0-2591 GCA_036745995.1 Acidimicrobiales bacterium
GCTCTCGGGCGCCTCGGTGACGGTCCTGCCGGTCGCCAGCGCGTCCTCCAGATCGAGTTCGATTTCGTCGCCGTGCACTACGTCGTTGGCCTCGTCGGCGACCTCGAACCGGGTCAGCAGCACCTCACCGTCGGTTTCTGCCCCCTCGTCTCCCTGGGTGTCTTCGTCTACGTCGATCTCCCGAGTCGGAATCGTGGCGTCGAACCCCGTCGCAAGGTCGTCGACGTCGACCGACCCCTGGACGAACTCGTCCTCCGCCTCGTCCTCGTCAAGAAGCGCAGCGTCCGAGAAAGTCTCGTTCTCTTCTTCCTCGGTGATCTCTTCGAAGATTTCATCTTCCAGTTCGAGTCCTTGTTCGTCCTTGTCCATGATTCCTCCTTTCCTATTCTCGTGAGTCCCGCACATGGTCGAGGCGCGTGCACCGTCGCACGATTTGAGTGAGACGGCCTTCCCTTAACACTGGTCCCGCCGACCTCAAGGTATCGGGTGTTCGATTCGCGAACGCGTGAGAGAAAGCCAGAGCGGGGGAGATCGTAATCTCGACGGGCGGCGGCATCCGATGGCACTTAAGTTGGGGATACCTGGAATTCGAGACTGCTCCATTAGGCGGCCGTCCGCAGAACTTTATTGAGGCTCCGACGGGCAAGTCACATCCTTGCCGCGTCGGCGACCGCTGGCATTCGTGGCGGAGTCTTGCGAGCAGCGGTCTGGAACCCGGTCAAGCAGCTGGCTATTCCTTGTTGCGAATCGCGGCTCCAGGTAGGTGTCCGGTCTGTCGCAGGACTTTCTTGAATGTTCGCCCGGTCGCCCGGCGATACACCACTTCGACGAGGAAGCTCGTGGCGAGGGCGGCGCCCAGCGCAATGGCCGAGGACGGCGCCGTGACCACCATGTTGTAGAACAGCACCGCGAACAGCATCAGGCACGTGATCACCGATGCCACGACGGGTCACGCCTTGGCACCGGTCCGATCTCGGATCCTGAGATGGCCGATACTGACCGCCGCCGTCAGATCGCTTGGCACTGCACGCATGTGCAGAATATTGAACAGATGTTTAGAAGCGTCATGAGCGTCGGCCTTCGCCGCCGTTATTTTCCTGATGGGGATGGTGCAGACATCCTTGCTCGTTCCGCGAGTCCGCACGCGCGCGACGTTATTCTGGCGAGAGAGGCCCGACGCCATTGCCCTGTTTGGCGTGCCTGCAATCCGGCCACCGGATTAACGAGCGAGTTCTTCTCAGCTGAACCGTGAGCAGATCTATTCGCTCGCGAAGGGATGCACCTCGAGGTGGCTCATCAGCTGCGCCAGACTCGCCGTCGCGACGCACACCACGCTGTCGGCGGCTCCGTAATAGAGATGGAGGGTGTCGCCGTCGTCGCGCAGGATCCAACCGCAGGGAAAGACGACGTCGGGTACGTCGCCCGACTGCTCGTAGGTCGCCTGGGGGCCGAAGATCCACTCGTTGCCCCTCGCGAGAACCTTCGTGGGATCGTCGCGGTCGAGCAGGGCCAAGCCCAGTCGGTAGATCGACCCCGAGGCGGTCACCCGCACGCCGTGGTAACAGATCAGCCAGCCGTCCTTGGTGAGCAAGGGCGGGGGACCGAGGCCAACTTTGTTGGCGTCCCACCAGCCGCCGCGCCGCGCCGTCAGCAAGGTGCTCGCCTCACCCCAGTAGTGCAGGTCCGGGCTGAATGACAACCAGATGTGAGCGCCCAGGCCGGCGGCGGCTGGGACCGGACGGTGGATGAGGGCCCAACGGCCGTCGAAGGTCACGGGAAAGAGGGCGGCATCCTTGTCCTCGGGAGCCTGGAGGACGCCGCAGCGCTCCCAGTGAACGAAGTCACGCGTCTTCGCGAGGTTCACGAGCGGCCCGTAGGCCGAATAACCGACGTAGACGACGTAGTACTCCTCGCCGATGCGCGTGATCCTCGGATCCTCGATGCCCCAGCACTCCTCGGAGAGATTCGGGTCGGGCTCCAAGCCCTTGGTCGGGTCGATCTGCCACCCCGTGAGTCCATCGTCGCTGGTCGCGACCGCCAGGGAGGAGAGGCCGGTGCGGTGCTCGACCCTCAGCAGCAGCAGGGTGCGGCCTTCGAACTCAGTAGCCCCGGGGTTGAACACCGCGTTCACCATATTGGGGAAGTCGGCGGAGGTGATGATCGGATTGCCGTCGAATCGCTGAAACAACTCGCGCGCATCGGTCTGCGGACTCATGGGCATCCCTCTTTAGAAATTAGAACACTTCTACACTTTCTTACTCGTTCTCGTCAACGAGTAGTACAGCAATCCGTTCGCGCTCGAAGGTTCTCGGAGAGGATAAGGGTCAAGTCATGGTGGTTGTTTCCGCACGAGTGCCGCAGGTCAGCCGCTTGCACGACCGGCCGATTGTCGAAGCAGGGTCGGTGCCGGGCTACGGTGCGGTGTTCAACGCCGGGTTGCTCTATCACGACGGCCTCTACCACCTCTTCGCCCGGGGTGTCCGCGACGGCTACCGGCGCAACGAAGGGTCGGGACCGCGGTTCCTCGACTACATCTCGGACGTACTGGTCCTGACGTCGAGCGACGGCCGTTCCTACGAGTTCGGGTACGT
>DAIOEY010000204.1:0-2573 GCA_036745995.1 Acidimicrobiales bacterium
CCGGTGCCGTCCATCTACCGGGCTGGCTCGACGAGGAACGACAGCGCGACCTCGCGGAGCTGTTCGAGCGGTACGCGCAAGTCCCGGTCCCGATGCGCGCACCGGCGGTACGGGGAAACGTTATGTCGGTGCAGATGGTCTGTCTCGGGTGGCACTGGCAACCCTTTCGTTACTCGCGCGTCGCGAACGACGTGAACGGCGCGGCCGTGGCCGCGATGCCCGAGTGGCTCTGCGACCTCGGTGCCGAGGCCGTCGCCGACGCCTACGGACCCGACGCGGGCTCTTCCTATCGACCCGACGTGGCGCTCATCAATTACTACGACGACGAGGCGCGCATGGGCATGCACCAGGACAAGGACGAGCGGGTGAACGAACCGGTGGTCTCGCTGAGCGTGGGCGACACGGGCCGCTTTCGCTTCGGCAACGTCGAGAACCGCGCCAAGCCGTACCGTGACCTCGATCTCGTCTCGGGCGACGCGTTCGTCTTCGGTCGAGCGTCGCGCTTCGCCTTTCACGGGATCACCAAGGTGTACCCCGGGACCGCACCACGCGCTGGTCCGTTCCACGGTGGCCGGCTAAACGTCACGATTCGTGTCACGGGCCTCACCTGACGTGCGGCCCCGGTCGACATCGATCAACGCCACGGCCGTGGTCGACAGTGACGCGAGGTGCTTGCTTTCGCCGGTGCGCCGCAGCGAACGAGCACGTTCCGTCATTACGACCTCGCTCGCGACGAGACTTAGGTCAACAACGTGTATCGCTCTTCGTTCGCGTCGAATTGTTCGGCGCAGCCCACGCCGCAGAACCAGAAATCACGGCCCTCGTGGACGCGATGAGCGGCGGCCGTTGCTGGTCGAACGGTCATTCCGCAAACCGGATCAGTCGCTGCGTCCTCGTCGCCCTCTTTCCCCAAACCCTCGTGTTCAGCGTTCGCCGGGCGTTGCGTCTGATCCGCGTGAGCCATCGGCATGGCCGAGTGCGCTTCGGGGTGCTCGCTCGAGAAGCGCTCGGGATCAGCGTCGTATCTTTCCCGGCACCGGTCTGAGCAGAAATACACAGTCGTATCGTGGTGCACCGTTTGGGCCGGGGCGTCGGCGACGCGGACCTGCATCGCGCAGACGGGGTCGATTGCGTAACCCTCTCCGCCACCGAAGCGGGCGCGGTTCCTCGCGAACCACGTCACGCCAAGCGCAACCACGATGAAGATGATGTTGAGATACGTCGTGTAGTTCCATGAGAAATGGCCCGCCGAAGCGCTGAACGCGCGATGAGAGGGGATGGCGCGCGTCGCTTTGAAGATTCCCTCCGTCGCGAGCCCGGCGATAGTCATCACCACGTAGAAGAGCGCCACGACACGAAGGGTGAGCCGCCACCCGTAGAACTTGCGGTAGATCAAGATGAGCGGCATCGCGATGAGGTCGGCGAAGATGAAGGCAATGACGCCGCCAAAGGAGATCCCACCCGACCAGAGCGCCGCGGCCAAGGGCACGTTGCCTATCGAGCAGACCCAGCTGACGACCGCGATGAGGGGTCCCACGAGCGCGTTCTCAGCGCTGGTCCAGAATCCGTGACCGTGGAGAAAGAGTGCGTTCCAGACGTTGTTCGACACCAGCGTCGCGAGGAATCCCGCGACGACGTAGCCAATCACGAGCTCTCGACGAAGCATCGTGACGTCGGCCACCGCGTAGTTCGAGGCGTCGGACCAGGCGGCGGGGGAGTGGAGTTTCTTCGTCCACGCTTCGCGGTCGAGCTCCTCCTGACGCTGTTCTGAAACCTTCGTCATCGACTCGTGGTCGTGTCCCTCGTGGGCGTTGTCTCGTACCCGTTTCAGCGCACGCGCGACGACGGGGGCCGTGAAGACGACGCTGCCGCCCAACGCCAAGAGGGTGATCATGATCGGACCGCCGACGAACTCAGCGACGGCGAACTGCCAGCCGAGCAGGACGAGCATCACGACGCCGAGCTCGACGACGAGATTGGTCGACGCGACCATGAAGATCATCGCGCTCGTAAAGTCGGCGCCCTTGGCGAAAAGCGATTTGCTCATCGCCGACGCGGCGTACGAGCAACTCGAGGACATCATGCCGTACCCCGAGGCGCGCGCGACCGCGCTCGGCCGGTGCGTGCCCAGCTTGGCGCGCATCTGGTCCTTGGAGACGAAGGCCTGGACGATCCCGGACAGCGTGAAGCCGAGCACGAGCGCCCAGAGCGTCTCCCAGAACATGTAGAGACCCTCGTGGAGACTCCGCCCTACGTCGAGCGAGATCGACGAGATGCTGACCGACCAGATCACGACTTGACCAGACGGGCAATGGCCTCGGACGCCTCTCGAAGCTTCGCCTCTTTCTCCTCGCCACCAGCCCGAACGGCGTTCACGACGCAGTGCGCGAGGTGGTCGTCGAGTAGCTGCAAAGCCACTCCCTGCAACGCCCGAGTCACGGCCGCTATCTGTTGGAGGACGTCGATGCAGTATCTGTCGTCCTCGACCATCTGGTTGATGCCCCGGACCTGTCCCTCAATCCTCTTCAAGCGAGCGCGCACCGCCGACTTGTCGTCCGCGTACCCCGGTGTCG
>DAIOEY010000205.1:0-2560 GCA_036745995.1 Acidimicrobiales bacterium
GAACGCGCTGGCGATGATGGCGGGCACGACAACGAGAGATCGCCGCATCTGCGTTCAACCCCCTTCAGGCGCGGGCACTTCGGTGCCACAAGATCAAATTAGCAACGAGCCGCATCGTTCGCTCGACGGGGACTTCGTCGCAATTCTCCCGTGGATTCGACGTCTTGATCGAAGGGTGTGATCCATGCTTAGGCTAATTGCACTGGCGCGGCGCACCATTCGGCGCCTCCTAAAGAGAGAATAGATATTCGTTACAAGATCGTTCTCGTTGTTGTCGCTCTCGTGGTGATGGGGAACGTCATTGCCTTGACCCCCCAACGGGGGTGGGCCGCCGTCGCGTCTGGCCAGGTCATCACGGTGGAGGCGCGATCGCCGGGCTCGACCGTGGCCGTGGTGAGGATCTGGCAGCTTGAGAGCAGTGGACACTACCTACAGGTCCACGGCCCTTTCCTCGCCGACGTCGGCGTTCACGGCGTGGGTCCGACGCGCGAGGGTCTCGGACGCACGCCGAGTGGCGTGTTCACCTTGACCCAGGCCTTTGGGAACCAGCCCAACGACAACACCAAGATGGCCTACTTCAGAGCGGGCCCGAACGATTGGTGGGACGAGAATCCGAGCTCCGCGCTCTACAACCATCACGTCATAAGTCGGCTCTCGCCCGGCGGAAACTCGGAGAATCTGTTCGACGCCGGCGGTGCCTACGCGCACGCGGTGGTGATCAACTACAACACCGATCCAATCGTGAGGGGGGCCGGGTCGGGGTTCTTCCTCCACGTCAGTATTGGAAGACCGACGCGAGGATGCGTCGCGATCTCCGCCAAGGATCTCAATATCGTCATGCACTGGTTGAACCCAGCACAACATCCCAGCATCAGCATCGGCGTCGGTGCCAAGGCCCTCGCCGTCGTGATGACCTGATCCGTCTCTCTCGGTGGCGTGGTGGGCCCTCGACTTTATCGCGCGAGGCTAGATTCAGTCTCAATCAAATGGGCTAGACGCTGGGGGGCGAAGTGCACGAGGGTGATGCCGGCACCACACCAAGCGAAACGGGTCTCGTGGCGGGCATCCTGCGCGGCGACGTGTTCGTCGACGCCAATGAGTTGAACCGCAGAGTGTTGAGGGCCGCCGCCGGCCTGCGCTCCCTCGGTGTCGGCGCCGGGGACCGTATTGGTCTGTTGTTGCGCAACGACCACGAGTTCTTCGAAGCCGCCATGGCCGCGTCCGCCGTTGGTGCGGCCCCCGTGCCGATCAATTGGCACGGTAGTCCCGAGGAGGTCGCCTACGTGGTTCGCGACTCGGGGTCGCGCGTCCTCGTCGCCCACGCAGATTTGTTGTCGCATGTCCGTGACGCGCTGTCGAGTGACCTGACGGTGCTCGGCGTCACGACGCCGCCGAGCATCGCTGCTGCGTACAGCGTCTCACCCGAGCACGCGGCGCTCGCGGCGGACGTCATTGAGTGGGCAACGTGGCGCGACGGGTTCGAGCCGCTCGACCAGTTGCACGCCGGCGAACCCACCACGATGATCTACACGTCGGGCACGACAGGCCACCCCAAGGGCGTACGACGAATCCCTGGCACGCACGATGCCGCGAACGCTCCGGACTACATAGCCGACGTCGTTCGACTATTCGGACTGTGGCCCGGTGTTCGCACGATCATTCCCGGTCCGATGTACCACTCGGCCCCGTACGCGTACGCGCTGTCGGCGGCGAGGTCCTACGACGGCTTCGTCGTGTTGCAGGACCGCTTCGATCCCGAGGAGTTGCTCGCGCTCGTCGAACGGCATCGGATCACCTCGATCTACATGGTCCCGACCATGTTCGTACGGCTCCTGCGCTTGGCGCCCGAGATCCGCGCACGCTACGACCTGACGTCGCTGCGCCACGTCTCGCACACTGCCGCCCCCTGTCCGCCTGACGTCAAGCGCGAATTGATCGAATGGCTCGGCCCCATCGTGTACGAGTTCTACGGGAGCACCGAAGTGGGCCTCATCGTCGGATGCGACAGCGAGGAGTGGCTCGCCCACCCCGGAACGGTCGGCAAGGCGCTCGCGTCGTGCGATATCGAGATCATCGGCGAGGACGGCCCGCGACCGGTAGGCGAGTCGGGTGAGGTGTTCGTGCGAGCGCAGGGTCACACCGACTTCACCTACGAGGGCAGGTCAGACGCTCGCGCCGAAGTGGAGCGCGACGGTCTCATCACGTGCGGCGACGTTGGTTTCTTCGACGAGGACGGATTCCTGTATCTCTGCGACCGCGTTCGCGACATGATCATCTCCGGTGGCGTCAACATCTACCCGATTGAGATCGAGGCCTGTCTGTTGAAACTTCCCGGTATTGCCGATTGCGCGGTCTTCGGTATTCCCGATGACGAGTTCGGCGAGTCCATCGTGGCCGCGGTGAAATTGGAGCCGGGTGCCACGTTGAGCCAATCCGACGTCCAGGACCACGTGCGAGAGCACCTCGCGCGATTCAAGGTCCCCAAGCTCGTGACGTTCCACGAGAGTCTCCCGCGCGAGGACTCCGGCAAGATGTTCAAACGCAAACTCCGAGCGCCGTA
>DAIOEY010000206.1:0-2548 GCA_036745995.1 Acidimicrobiales bacterium
CAGTTGGTGCGCGCGGTGAAGGCCGGCGACCTGATGCTCGACCGCGATCCGTGGGGTTCGGCGTGGATCGCCGCGCACCGCTCCGACCAGGCGTCGCGGGGCTCGTGAGCGCACCGGGCGTCGCGGGCGGTTCGATCGAGGCTGGCGACCCCGAGCCCGCGCACGACGGTCGCGGGCGCTTCGACCTGCTCTTCGAACCCGCGGGGCGCAAAGTCCGGGTCCCGCCGGGCGTGATGCTCTTCGACGCCGCCAGCTGGAACGGCGTCGCGATCGACTCCACCTGTGGCGGGCACGGGACGTGTCGCAAGTGCAAGGTCCGCGTACTGGACGGCACCGCGCCGATCGGCACGCTCGACACGCGGGCCTTTTCGACCGACGAGCTGCGCGACGGTTGGCGCCTGGCGTGCCGGGTGGAGGTGCGCACCGACCTGCGCGTCGACGTGCCGCCCCTCGTCACGCGCCCGAAGGCCGCGACGGTCGGCGTCGGACGCAAGGTCATCCTGCGCCCGGCCGTCCAGAAGCGCTACGTCGAGCTGACCGAGCCGACGCTCGCCGACCAGGTGAGCGACCTCGAGCGACTGTTCGCGAGCCTCGACGACCTCGAACTGCGTGCCGAGCTCGAGGTGCTGCGCACGCTCGGCCCGGTGCTGCGCGCCAGCGACTACAAGGTGACCGCCGTGGTCGTGGACGACGTCCTGATCGCCGTTGAGTCGGGCGACACGACCGAGCGGGCTTTCGCCATCGCCTTCGACCTCGGCACGACGACGGTCGTGGCGACGCTGCTCGACCTGTCGACGGGTATGCCCGTGGCGGTCCAGTCCATGCTCAACAAGCAGCAGCCCTTCGGCGCCGACGTGATCACGCGCATCAGCGCGATCATGATGGATGAGCGCGCCCTCGGGGAGCTGACCCGTCTCGCCCACGAGGCCCTCGACGAACTGGCCCAGGCCGTCTGCGTCGAGGGTGGGGTGGACCCGAACGAGGTCTACGAGGTCGCCCTCGCGGGTAACGCCACGATGACCCACATCGTGCTCGGCATTGACCCCGAGGCGCTCGGGGTGGCCCCCTTCATCATGGCGACCAAGTTGTTCCCCGAGGTCCTGGCGAGCCAGGTCGGGGTGCACGCGCACCCGAGGGCGCGCGCCGTCGTCTTTCCCTCCTTCGGCGCGTACGTCGGCGGCGACATCGTCGCGGGCTTGCTCGCCTCGGGGATGGACCGCGACTCGCGTCTGCGGCTCTTCCTCGACATCGGCACGAACTGCGAACTGGTGCTCGGCAACAACGACCGACTGCTCGCGACCGCCGCCCCGGCCGGCCCGGCCTTCGAGGGGGCGGCGATCCGTTGCGGGATGCGCGCCGCGCCCGGCGCCATCGAGGTCGTGAAGATCACCACAGAGGCATTGGAACTGGGCGTCATCGGCGACGTCGAGCCCGAGGGGCTCTGCGGTTCGGGCCTGGTGGACGTGGTGGCGGAACTGGTGGACCTCGGACTCATCGACACCTCGGGACGCTTCGTCACTGAAGAGCGGGCCGCGTCCCTCGCGCCCGGTGTCGCGTCGCGTCTCACCGTGCTCGGTGACGAGCGGGTCTTCGTGGTGCACTGGCGCGGCGAGGTCGGCGACGTCGAGCGCTCGATCTACCTCACCCAGCGCGACGTGCGTGAGCTGCAGTTCGCCAAGGCGGCCATCGCGACCGGCTGGCGGATCCTGCTCGAAGAGGCCGGCGTGCAGGTCGAGGACCTTCAGCAAGTGCTGCTCGCGGGTTCCTTCGGCAGTTACCTCTCTCCGGCGAGCGCGGTGCGCTTGGGCCTCGTGCCGAAACTGCCGGTGCTGCGCATCGTGAGCGCGGGCAACGTCGCGGGCGAGGGTGCCAAGATGGCGCTGCTGAGCTTGCGCGAGCGCGCGGGGGCCATGGCCTTGTTGGAGGAGGTGGAGTATGTCGAGCTATCCGACCGGACCGATTTCAACGACCGGTTCGTCGACCAGTTGGCCTTCCCCGACTGAGTTCGACGCACGGCCCCGCACGGCGGTGATCGCGTGCGGAGCCCTCGCCGGACCGATCCGCGAGATCGTCGAACGCCGCGCGTGGCGCCTCGAGGTGCACCTGCTGCCGGCCCTGCTGCACAACCGGCCCGAGCGCATCGCGCCGCGCGTAGAGCGCCTCGCCCGCGAGCTCCAGGAACTGGGCCAGAACGTGGTGGTCGCCTACGCGGACTGTGGCACCTACGGCGCGCTCGACGACGTGTGCACGCGCCTCCAGCTCGGCCGTCTCGCCGGTCTGCACTGCTACGACGTCTTCGCGGGCGTCGATCGCCTGGCCGGTCTCTTCGCCGAAGAGCCGGGCACCTACCTGCTCACCGACTTCCTCGTTCGCACCTTCTCACGCACGGTGCTCGCCGAGCTCGGCCTCGACCGCCGCCCCGAACTCTGGCCCGACTACTTCGCCCACTACCGACGACTGGTCTGGCTGGCGCAGCGGTTCACGCCCGAACTCGAGGCAGCGGCCCGCGCCATCGCCGAGCGGTTCGCCCTGCCCCTGGAGGTCCTGG
>DAIOEY010000207.1:0-2515 GCA_036745995.1 Acidimicrobiales bacterium
GTGGCGACCCAGGGATCGGTCAACACCCGCTTCGGCGTCGAGCGCTGCGTGCGCTACGCCTTCCAACGTGCGGCTGCCCTCAAGACCCCGAAGCTGACCCTGGTGCACAAGACCAACGTGCTCCTCTACGCGGGGGACCTCTGGAGTCGGGTCGTCGCCGAAGTGGGCGTTGAGTTCCCGGGCGTCGCGGTTGACTACAACCACGTGGACGCCGCGTGCATCTACCTGGTCGAACACCCGCAGCGCTACGGCGTGATCGTGACCGACAATCTCTTCGGCGACATCCTCTCTGACTTGGCGGGTGCGGTGACCGGAGGCATTGGCTACGCCGCGAGCGCGAACCTCAATCCGGCGCGCTCCGGCGCGTCGCTCTTCGAGCCGGTCCACGGCGCTGCGCACGACATCGCCGGAACGGGCAAGGCCAATCCGCTGGCGGCCGTGTCCTCGGCTGTCTTGATGCTCGAACATCTCGGTGAAACCGAGGCCGCTCGCCGCATAGCGCGCGCGGTGCAAGACTTTGATGGTGACGTCGCCGTGCTCGGCACGGACGGGGTCACGGAAGAACTACTAGGAAGGTTGTAGATGCCGCTCACCCCCACGAAGAAGATCTGGATGGACGGAAAGATGGTGGCGTGGGAGAAGGCCCAGGTCCACGTACTGACCCACACCCTGCACTACGGCACGGGGGCCTTCGAGGGGATCCGGGCGTACAAGACGCCCGACGGCGTCGCGATCTTCCGTCTGCGCGAGCACATGCAGCGACTGCTGCGCAGTTGCAAGATCCTGATGATCAACGTGCCGTACACGTTGGAGGAGCTCTTCGAGGCGGCCGTCGAGATCGTGCGCGTGAACGAGCTCAACGACGGCTGCTACCTGCGCCCGATCGTCTACCTCGGCTACGGCGAGATGGGCGTGAACGCCATGTTGGCGCCGACCAACGTCGCGATCGCCGCGTGGCCCTGGGGCTCCTACCTCGGCGACGAGGGACTCGAGAAGGGCGTGCGGATGAAGATCTCCTCGTGGTTGCGCCACAGTCCGACCGCCATGCCGACCGCGAGCAAGACCAACGGCGGGTACGTGAACTCGAGCCTCGCCAAGGCCGAAGCGATCATGGCCGGCTACGACGAGGCGATCATGCTCGGTCCCGACGGACGGGTGAGCGAGTGCACCGGCGAGAACCTGTTCATCGTGCGCGACGGACTGCTGATCAGTCCTCCACCTTCCGAAGCCGGGGCCTTGAGCGGCATCACGCTCGCGAGCATCGTGAAGATCGCCAACGACCTCGGCTACTCGGTGAGCTTCGAGGCGCTGCGCCGCGACGACCTCTACATCGCCGACGAGGCCTTCCTGACCGGTACCGCGGCTGAGGTCGTGCCGATCGGATCGGTCGACGACCGGGTCGTCGGTGACGGGACGCCGGGTCACATCACCAAGGCCATCCAGACGACGTACTTTCAGGCCGTACGCGGTGAGTTGCCCGAGTACGAGGGCTGGCTGACGAGAGTCTGAACCGCTACCGGGCGGTAGTCTCGGGTAGTGACCCAACCCACGTTTCAGCCGGTGTCCGCCTCCGGTGAGGTTCGTTCGACCATGACGACCCAGACGCCTGAACTCGCGCGCCCCTTGAAGGCCGGACTCCAGCGATCGGCCCATCCGCCGACCGGCGCGAGCTTTGGCTCCCAAGCTCCCGGCGGGGGATTCGCCCTCACCATTGCCCACCGCGAGATCACGAAGCTGGATTTTGAACACGAACACGACCGCCACGACGTCGAGCTGGGCGTCGCCCTCGTCGCCGAGAAGCGCGCCAGTCTGGTCGGACGAGGTCCGATCTTGGAGGACGTGCACGTCGCGATGGGACTGTTCGGACTTCGCTCCACGACGATGGTCGACCACCACCTGGCGGCGCCCTTCGTCGGCCTCGCGCACAGTTACGCGCTCCAGCGCCAACTGGTCGACGGTGTCGCCAAGGAGAAGTTGGTGCCCGGCACCGGCGGCGCCTCCTACTCTCCGAACCAGTAACCCGACAAGGAACCGCAATGAGTTTTGACCTCAACGACGAGCAACGAGCCTTTCGCGACGTGATGCACACGTTCGTGGACCAGCGAATCGAACCCCACGCCGCGCGCTACGACAACGAACAGGCCTTCCCGCAACTGAGTTTTGACGCCTGTGTGGAGATGGAACTGCCCGCCCTCTGGGTGCCCGAGGCCTACGGCGGCGCCGGAGCCGACATGGTCACCCAGGCGATTATGGCCGAGGAGATCGCCAGGGCCTGCGCGTCGACGTCGGTGACGATGCTGATCTCTAAGCTCGGGATGCTCCCGGTCATGAACTTCGCCTCCGAGGAAATCAAGCAGGCGTACTTGCCGCGTATCGCCTCGGGCGAGATCCAGGCGAGCTACTGCCTCTCCGAAGCCGACGCCGGTTCCGACGTCGCCGGCATGCATACGCGCGCTGTTCGCGACGGCGACGACTACATCCTCAACGGTTCGAAGTACTGGATCACCAACGCCGG
>DAIOEY010000208.1:0-2463 GCA_036745995.1 Acidimicrobiales bacterium
GGCACAACGCAATGGAGAAGTAGACGAGGTCGTGAGCGTTCATCGTCGCGATGAAGCCAGGATCTAACTGCATTGGTCACCTTCCATAAGTAGGCCACATCCTAAGGACGACGGGGCCGCGGGCCGCGGACCACCATTCAGGTGATGGCGAACGTCCTCGCCACGTTCTGTACTCCACAACCGGAGAGGATGGATTCAAAGCGGAGGGATCAGTTGCGTGGTTCTTTGGCAGACCGAGAGAATTGACGTGGCGTGTCACGACAACGTCGTGGCTTGCCCAGTCGATTGCTCTGTCCTGATCCGTCGACACCCCTGAACGCTGCGGGGGTGGTGGTACCACGGGCGCGGGCGGTGGGCTGTCTGCCTTGGAGTCTCGACGGCCGGACGCAAGAATCGTGATCTCGGCAATGGAGCCACTCTCGAGAGAGGAGACAGGGTGAACACGTGGTCCTGGCGTGTGCCTCTGTATCGACTGCGAAACACCTTTGCTCGTCGATGGACCGGCTATCTCAGCGTCGCGTTGCTCATTGGATTGATCGGCGGCGTAGCCATGGCGTCCGTGGCGGCTGGCCGTCGAACGCAGTCGTCCTTTCCCGTCTTTCTCGCGAGCACAAACCCTTCGACACTCTCAATGTCGGTCTATCAAGCAACGGCGAATGGAGGACCGGGACCCTCCCTCACTTCGCAGATTCAGCGCTTGCCCTCGGTGGCGCGCGTCGAAACGATCTTCGCTCCCCCGCTCGTGAAGATTGAGTCCAACGGGACGCCAAATCTCAACTCGATAAACGACGTCGTGTCGCTCGCCAGCCTGAACGGGTTGAACGACCAACAGGATCTCCCGGCGATCTTGCGTGGTCGCCCGGCAAATCCCAACAAAGTGAACGAAATGGTGGTGACCGCCACGCCGCGAAGGAATTGAAAATTCACCTGGGTGGAGTTGTCCGATTCGGCCTGTACACGAACGCACAGTTCCAATCGCCAGACTTTGGCACGCCGAAGGTCGTCCCGCGGCTTCTCGTTCATGAGCGGATCGTCGGTATCGCTGCGTTCAATACCCAGGTCGTTCAAGACGACGTCGACAGGTCATACGGGTTTCTCTTCCTCACACCGGCGTTGCTTCGTGACGCATTTCACGTCATGCCGGGACGAGCAACCGCCGCCGCGTACGGAATCCGGTTGAAGAGTGACAACGTCAGCATCGTCGCCATCGAGCACGCGCTCGTCGCGCTCGTGCCCAGGGGCTACACGTACCAGTTCCACGTGACGTCGCACGCGGTGGCGCCAATCCAGCTCGCGATCAAGCCCGAATCACTCGCGCTGGAGGGCTTCGGCGCCATCGCCGCTCTCGTCTGTCTGGTTCTCGCGGCGCAAGCGCTCTCGCGTGCGCTGCGTTCGCGCGACGAGGACTATCGAGTGCTACGCGCCCTCGGTGCTCGACCCATCGAGATCGTTGGTGAGGGCCTCGTGGCAGCGATCGCGTCCATTGTCACGGGAACGCTTCTGGCACTGCTCGTCGCCGTGCTGCTCTCTCCCCTGTCGCCCATTGGTCCCGTCCGCTCCGTGTACCCTGATCGAGGTTTTGCCTTCGACCCAGCGGTGCTCGGCTTCGGCAGCTTGGCGTTGATCGGCGGATTGGGTGTTCTCGCGCTGGTCCAGACGTTGCGGAACACGCCACATCGCCATCACCGCCGTCTCCCACTGATGCCGTTTCGACCGTCGAGGGTTGCGCGCGCGGCGCAGACGACGGGTCTCTCGATCGCAGGCGTCATGGGCGTCCACTTCGCCGTCGAGCGCGGTCGTGGGCGCACTGCGGTGCCCGTTCGATCAGTGATGATGGGCACGATCCTGGCAGTCGCGATGGTCGTGACCACACTCACGTTCGCGAGCGGGTTGAGCAACCTCGTCTCGCACCCACCGCTCTACGGCTGGAACTGGAACTTCGCGCTCAATCCGTCGAACAACGTCCCCCCGAGTGCCACGGCCCTCTTGAACAAGGATCCACTCGTCTTGAGCTGGAGTGGGGCGAACTACACCGATGCCGAAGTCGATGGACAACTGGTCCCGATTCTGTTGATGAACACGCACCCCAGGGTGTCGCCCCCGATCCTCGCCGGTCACACGATCGAGACGAATCGTCAGATCGTCTTGGGGTCGGCCACACTGGCGCTGTTACACAAGAAGGTCGGCGACACCGTGTACTTCCAGTACGGCACGGCCGCTGACGCCCCGGCATACGTACCCCCCACCAAACTCGTGGTCGTGGGCGTCGCCACCTTCCCGGCGGTGGGCTACGCCAGCTTCGTCTCGGAACACACGTCAATGGGAACCGGCGCACTCGTCCCTAACGGCGTCCAGCCGCCTGCCTTTCGTCAGCTCCTGCACAGCTCCGATCCGAACCTCAACGGACCGGAACTCGTCTTCGTGCGCCTCCGGCCGCACGTCAGCGCGAGCGCCGGACTGGCG
>DAIOEY010000209.1:0-2462 GCA_036745995.1 Acidimicrobiales bacterium
AGGCCGAGATCGAGAACACCGACTCGGACTACGACCGCGAGAAGCTCCAGGAGCGCCTCGCCAAGTTGTCCGGTGGTGTCGCGGTCATCAAGGTCGGTGCCGCTACCGAGGTCGAGTTGAAGGAAAAGAAGCACCGCATCGAAGACGCCGTGTCGACCACCAAGGCCGCCATCGAAGAGGGTGTCGTGCCCGGCGGTGGCGTGGCCTTGCTGCGCAGCCAGACGCGCATCCTCGAAGCGGCGGACAAGCTCCACGGCGACGAGGCGACCGGCGCACGCATGGTCGCCAAGGCCGTCGAGGCGCCGCTCACCCAGATCGCGGTCAACGCCGGTCTCGAGGGCGGCGTGATCGTGGACAAGGTCCGTCACCTGAAGAAGGCGACCGAGGGACTCAACGCCGCCACTGGCGAGTACGAGGACCTCATCAAGGCCGGCGTCATCGACGCTGCCAAGGTGACGCGCTCGGCGTTGCAGAACGCGGCGTCCATCGCGGCGCTGTTCCTCACCACCGAGTGCGTGATCGTCGACAAGCCCGAAGAGAAGGCGTCGGCGATGCCCGGCGGCGGTATGGACGACTACTAGACAGTTGAGCTTGAAGGGGAACCGCGGGGCGAAAGCCCCGCGGTTCTTCATTTCTGCGTCTCGTTCGCGAAAAGTACCTGGCCCGTAACATTGCTGTTTGGATTTCAGTGGAGTCTCGTGGCCCGGTTTCGTCCATGCTCGCGATCGTTTCCTCGCCCCGTACGGCCGGTCGGGGCTACGAGGATTGATATCTACTTAGGATCTGAGCATGGCTCGTGATGACTATCTGCTCGACAACCAACAGGCCGAAGCGGGCGGGCGCTTCGGCGCACTCGCTGAACTGTTCAACCCTTCGACATTCCAGCGCATGGACGCCCTCGGACTCTCTCGCGGCTGGCGAGTCTGGGAGGTGGGGGCCGGGGGTGCAAGCGTGCCTTCCTGGATCGCCGCACGGACGAACGGCTACGTGTTGGCGACCGACATCGATACCTCGTGGCTCGAGGGTGCAAGTGCTACCTACGAGGTCAAGCGTCATGACATCGGGACGGACCCAGCTCCCGACGGCCTATTCGACCTGGTGCACGCTCGCTTGGTGCTCGTCCATGTGCCCGAACGCGCAAACGCACTCCTGACAATGATCTCGGCCGTTCGGCCTGGTGGCTGGCTCTTTCTGGAAGAGGCCGACCCCGGCCTTCAGCCGCTCGTCTGTCCCGACGAGTTTGGAGACGAACAGCGTCTCGCCAACAGACTCAAACTCGCGTTCCGATCACTGATGTCCGAGCGAGGGGTGGACCTTTCCTTCGGACGGACGCTTCCGAGACTGTTGCGGTCGGCCGGGATGATTGACGTTCGGTCCGATGCCTACTTCCCGATCGGCGGACCGGTGTGCAACGAACTTGAGCGGGCGACCATCGAGCAGATCCGAGACCGCCTGATCTCACGCGGCTTCGCCACCGTCGATGAGATCGAGCAGCACCTGACCAATGTCGCCTCCGGCCATCTCGACCTTGCGACCTCCCCGATGGTGTCGGCCTGGGCTCGAAAACCAGATTGACCGCACGGGTCGGTGCCGCCAGCCGTGCCCCTTGAACGCCGGGTCAGTGGGGGACTCTCCGTTGCGCCTGGTATCGAGTGCTGACGTTCGTGACCGGCGCAACTTCCTGAAATCCGAAGTGCCCGTAACATGGGGCCATGACCAACCCCGCACCCCTTGGACCGTCGCGCGGTCTGAACGTCGTCCACCTGTTCTGTCACCCCGACGGCGTGGTCGACGTCGCTGCGGTGCGTACGGCGGTCGCGAACGCCCAGGGCGCCGGCCTCCAGGTCGTCACCGCCGCGATCATGGGCGCCAAGGCGGACACGTGTTTCATGGTGCTCGGCGAGAACCTCTGGGACCTGCGAAAGTTCCAGTCGAAGATTCAGGCCGCCGGTTTCAAGGTGGCCGAGAGTTACGTCTCGGTCACCGAGATCAGTGAGTACGCGGCGGGAATGCCCGAGAAGATGATCAACGACCGGCTGTTTCCGGTCCTGCCACCGGGCGGGATGAAGGCCTTCTGCTTCTATCCAATGTCCAAACGTCGCGGCGAGGAGCACAACTGGTACGCGTTGCCTTACGCGGAGCGCGAGCAGTTGATGCGCCAGCACGGCAAGTCCGGTCGCGATTTCAAGGGTCGGGTCCTCCAGGTCATCACCGGCTCGACGGGACTCGACGACTGGGAGTGGGGCGTCACCCTGTTCGGCGTCCACGTCGACGACCTGAAGGACTGCGTGTACACGATGCGCTTCGACGAGGCGTCGACCCTCTACGCGGAGTTCGGCGCGTTCTACACCGGACTGGTCGGAACGCTCGACGAGGTCCTCGACGCGTCGTTGGCCTAGCGGTCGTTGCTAGCGTCGAAGCGTGAGTGAGGACATCCCCGAGAAGACCCTGCGCCGTTGGGC
>DAIOEY010000210.1:0-348 GCA_036745995.1 Acidimicrobiales bacterium
TCCGTTTCGGTGCGAGCCAAATGCCGAGAGGATTCATTCGCCCTCGGCGAGGACCACTAACCGAACGACGCGTCGGTGTTCGGTAGTTCGTCCTGCCGAACCGTGGCGAAGCCCGCGGTGGCGTCGATCACGAGCTCGGCCTGGGGCGTGCGAGCGGCCCTCGGGTGTGCGCAGTTCGTGCACGACACTGCCCGGGTCGATCTTGCCAGTGCCGTCCATGAGCCAGAACCGAGGTCCATTGAGGATCGCCATCGAAGCGCCACACTCGACGGTGATCCCGTCGGGGTCGAGGACGCAACACAATGCCTCAAGCCAGTCGTTCAACTCGAAGGAGATGCAGACCTCGGT
>DAIOEY010000210.1:358-2426 GCA_036745995.1 Acidimicrobiales bacterium
CGCTTTCGAGGAAAGCGAGGAGCACCTTACCGCGCCCCCTTTCGCGAATTCCTGTGACGAGACGTGCGGGATTCGTCACGAGGTCTCTCCTCTCGATTCGGCGGACCGGGGTCCGCGTGGCAAAACCCGACGGGAATTGACTGGACAGTGCACGTACACCCCTGAGCGTGGCGGCGCGGCTGGCTACGATGGGCCATTGTTGGGTCACGCGACACAACCGGTCGAAAGAGGTCTCGCGTCATGGAAACGATCAACGTCATTGTCGAAATCCCCCGGGGAAGCCAGAACAAGTACGAGTACGACCACGAGGCCCACACGATCAAGTTGGATCGCCACCTCCTCGTTTCCATGGGATACCCCGCTGAGTACGGCTTCATCCCCGATACCCTGGGCGGTGACGGCGACCCGCTCGACGCGCTGGTGCTGACCGAGTACCCGACGTTTCCGGGTTGCCTCATCGAGGCGAAGATTCTGGGCATGTGCATCATGACCGACGAGAACGGTGAGGACGCCAAGATCCTCGCCGTGCCCGCCTACGACCCCAAGTGGAAGAGTGCGACGGACATTGGCGACGTGCCAAAAGACGTGTTGGACCGGATCAGCCACTTCTTCACGGTGTACAAGGACCTCGACGAAGGTAAGTGGATGAAGGTGGAGAACTGGGTAGGACGAGAAGATGCCTTGAAGGAACTCGAGGCGTCCCGGTCGCGTTATCCCGGCTGACGGTTCGACGCTCGTGGACGGGCTGAAGTCGACATCCACGCAACAACGTCGTGGAGGCGAACCCCTCGTCCTGGCACGTAGGATCCTGCTGCGAAGCCAGGGGATTTTCTTCTTATTGTTGGCGATCTGTATCGGTATCAATCACGGTTCAGCGGCGCGAACCGATGGGATCTCTTTTTACGGCGTCTACCACCGCACCATCGTGTTGCTGGTGTTGGGATTTTGTGCCGCGGCGACGGGTCTCTGGCGCGCCGCGTCGTGCTTCGTGGAGGGCAATGCACCACTGCTGGTGCGAAGGGTGATGTGACTGGTCGCGGTCGGGCTCTTCGCGTTGTTGATCACGCCGTTCCGTCGAGGGGCGTTCCTCAATTGGTCGCACATGACGATTGGCGTGAGCATCGCGTTGCTCCAGATGTCGGTCGCGTTGTCGTTGGTAGCGAGAGTTCCCTCGCCACGCTCGAGTGGCGGTTTGGTCGTTCTCTTACTGGGTGGTGTGCTGGCGGCCGCGTCACTGCCCGACTGGAACTTCTCGTATCTGCTACCAGGTGAGGTGATCTACCAACTCGGCTTCGGTTGGTGCCTCGTCGAATGGGCGCACGCTCTCTACGGCCGACGAGAGCACTACGTCTAGTGCGCCGGCTCGCGTTCGTCGGACGTGACCACCGCGTTCGCCAACACGTTCAACGCGGTGAGCCACTCCTCGGTCCCGATGGATAGTGAATGCTCTCCCTCGAGGGCGATCTGTCCGAAGAACAAGGCGTACCAGATCCTCGCGAAGGCAATGCCCGACATTCCTTCGGCCAGGAGGTTCTTCTCGACGAGTGGTTGCACGCACTGCACGATCAAATCGCTGACCTCGGCCTTCGCCGCGAGGATGCCGGCGGACGCGGTCGGATTGTGATGCGCGAAGGAGATCCCTTCGATGCGCAGAATACGCGCTTCGGTGCGAGAGGGCACCTGCGCGTCGGCGATCATGATCTTGAGCGCAGCTCGCAAGTCCTCGGCGGTCTTGACGTTCTTCAAGGGCTCGGTGAATATCACGGCAGTTCCGAGCAGCACTTGGCGAAAGCGATGGACGATCGTCTCCGCGATTAGTCCCTCGCGGTCTTCGAAGTAACTGTAGAGGAGCGCCACGGAGATTCCGGCTTCGGACGCGACGCGTTTTACTCGGAATTGGGTCAAACCATTGCGCTCAATTTCGAGCGCCGCAGCGTCCAAAATCTTGTCACGGGTCATCTCTCGACACTACCGCCGCAGCGAAATCGGGCCAAGTGGCTACAGATCTTCCGCCCAATTACGGGTGTTCAGGATGTCCGCGACCCGCAGCAGGAAGCGCGCCGCGTAG
>DAIOEY010000211.1:0-2392 GCA_036745995.1 Acidimicrobiales bacterium
TCGAGCAAGAAGCCATCGTGTCCGGCGTCAGAGGAGATGACCGTCAGCGGTTCGGCGTTGGGGAGGAGTTCGACCAACTGTTCCTGCTGAGCCAGTGGATAGAGCCGATCCGAGGCGACGCCAGCCACCGTGACCGGTATCGACACACCACCGAGCGCCTCGGCGACGCCCCCGCGACCTCGACCAACGTCGTGGTGATTCATCGCTTCGCTCAAGACGATGTAGCTGTTCGGATCGAACCGCGCCGCCAGTTTGTGGCCGTGGTAGCCAAGGTACGACTCAATGGCGTAGCGACCGGTTCGCAGCACGTCGCCGTCGCCTTGGGGCGTACGACCGAATCGGCTCTCGAACTCGCCACCGGTGCGGTAGCTGAACTGGCCGAGTCCGCGAGCGATCGCCAAGCCTTCGAAGGGGACCCGACCCGAGGCGTAGTAATCGCCACCGCAGAAGTTCGGGTCGACGCGGATCGCTCGGATCTGCAACGAACACAGGGCGATCTGGTCCGCAGTGGCGGCCGCGCCGACGGCGACGACGACGCAGTGGCGCACCTTCGATTGGTGCCCGACGGCCCATTCGAGCGCTCGCATCCCGCCCATGGATCCACCCACGACCGCTCGCCACGCGTCGATCCCCAGGTACTCACTGAAGGCGACTTCGACGTCGACCTGGTCACGAATCGTGATCACTGGAAAACGTGAACCGAGGTGCTGACCTTGCGCGTCAAGGGACGACGGCCCGGTGGTGCCCTGAGCCCCGCCGAGGACGTTCGGACAGACGACGAAGAGCTCGTCCGTGTCGAGTGCGCGTCCCGGACCGATGATGCCTTCCCACCAACCCGGCGTACGGTGTCCGGGCTTGACGGGGCCCGCGGCGTGCGAGTCACCCGTGAGCGCGTGCAGGACCAGGACCGCGTTCGAGGCGTCGTCATTGAGTCTCCCCCAGGTTTCGTACGCCACGGTCACCTCGTCGAGAGCGTCTCCGCCCTCGAAGACGAAGCCCTCGCCGCGCTCTCCCTTCAGAGTGACGAATCGACGGTCTCCAGGGTCGTCACCCGGGCGCCAGAACCCGGGCGACCATGAGGTCATGCGCCCTTGGCCGCGCGGAAACCTCCGTCGAGGTCCGCCAGTATGTCCTCGATGGTCTCGATGCCAATGGACAGGCGAACGAGGTCAGGGCTGACGCCGGCCGAGGTCTGCTCGGATTCGCTCAACTGCGAGTGCGTCGTTGACGCCGGGTGGATCGCCAGGCTCTTGGCGTCGCCGACGTTCGCGAGGTGACTGAACAGTTCGAGTCCTTCGATGAAACGCTTGCCGGCCTCGACGCCACCGTTGATGCCAAAGGAGAGAATCGATCCTCCACCCTTGGGCAGGTAGTGCAGTTGGCGATCGTGCCAGGGGCTCGAGACGAGACCGGGGTAGTTGACCCAGCTCACGTCGTCGCGCGCTTCGAGCCACTTGGCAACGGCCGTCGCGTTGGCGACGTGGCGCTCCATCCGCAGACTCAGTGTCTCGAGGCCCTGGATGAACAGGAACGAGTTGAGCGGTGCGATCGCGGCGCCGATGTCGCGCAGATACTGCAGGCGCGCCTTGAGGACGAACCGGGCCGCGAAGAGTGGCGCAGGGAGTTGACCGAAGACGAGGCCGTGGTAACTGGGATCGGGCTCGGTGAAGTTCGAGAATCGTCCACTTCCCTCGTAGTCAAACGTGCCACCGTCGACGATGACCCCGCCGATGGACGTGCCGTGACCACCGATGAACTTCGTCGCCGAGTGCACGACGATGTCCGCGCCGTGCTCGAGCGGACGTGTCAGGTACGGCGAGGCGAGGGTGTTGTCCACGACCAACGGGATCTTGTGGTCGTGGGCGACGGTGGACACGCCCTCGAAATCCAACACGTCACCCTTGGGATTGCCCAAGGTTTCGCCGTAGAAGGCCTTCGTGTTGGGACGCACGGCGGCGGCCCAGGCGTTCAGATCGTCGGGATCGTCCACGAATGTCGTCTCGATGCCCAACTTCGGCAGCGTGTAGTGAAAGAGGTTGTAGGTCCCGCCGTAGAGCGAAGCCGACGAAACGACGTGGCCGCCATTCTCCGCGAGATTCAACAAGGCAATGGTCTCGGCCGCCTGACCTGACGAGACGGCCAACGCCGCGACGCCGCCCTCGAGCGAAGCCATCCGCTCCTCGAAGACGTTCTGAGTGGGGTTCATGATTCGCGTATAGATATTGCCGAGTTCGGAAAGTCCGAAGAGCGCTGCCGCGTGGTCAGTGTCGCGAAAAACGTAACTCGTCGTCTGGTAGATCGGCACGGCCCTCGCACCCGTCGCCGGATCGGCCTGGGTCCCGGCGTGAATTTGACGTGTTTCAAATCCCCAATCAGCCACTTCAATCTCCTC
>DAIOEY010000212.1:0-2385 GCA_036745995.1 Acidimicrobiales bacterium
GGCCCTTCGAAGTGGTTGGCACTCGTTGTGTCGTTCGACGGAGGTGAACGAGACGCCGCGTCGTTTTACGCTGCTCGCAGATCACTACGTCGCGTTCCGATCACCGGCTGGTGACGTGCGCGTCTTCCTTGACCGTTGTCCACATCGTCTCGCACCACTCTCGCTCGGTTCATGTGAGGGCGACGTACTGCGCTGCGGCTATCACGGCTGGGCCTATGACGCGAAAGGCGTCTGCGTTGAGATACCGGCGCTCGGGGCGGACGCGACCATTCCGTCGCGCGCGAGGCTGACAGCCCCCGCCCACGTCGCTGAATCGCACGGCATGATCTTCATCGCGCCGGACGAACCACTGACGCTCCTCCCGTCAATCGCCGCGGCGAGTGACGCGGCGTTCCAGCGTGGTGATCTGCCCGTGATCGAAACACGAGCCAGTGCCGGTCTGCTGGCCGACAACTTCCTCGACATGGCGCACTTCCCCTTCGTGCACGCGGGCACTTTCGGCGCCGGTGAGGCGCGAGAGGTTCCCAACTACTCCGTGACGCGCGATGGTTACACGTTCAGTGCCGCGTACGAGCACGAATTCGCCAACGTCGAGGATCCGGGCGTCGCCGAAGGCGTGCGTCCCCTGTTGCAGCGACGCCGACTCACCTATCGCTACACGGCGCCGTTCCATCTCGAATTGGCGATCGAATTCCTCGACGCGGGGGGCACCAACGTGATCGGGTTCTTCTTGACGCCCCTCGACGAAGAACACGTGCGCATCTATTCGAGCCTGTGGCGCGATGACCTTGGGGGATCAGAGGAGCGGATGCGTGACGCGATTGACTTCGAAATCGCCGTCGTCGACGAGGACCTTCGATTGCAGTCACGCTACGAGATCCTGGAGTTACCGCTCGACATCACTGCAGAAATTCATACGCGGGCCGACAAGACCACGGTCGAGTTGCGGCGCATCATGAGCGACTTCGTGGCGGCTGCGCCGCAACGCGAGTCTCCAGTTTCTTGACGCACGGCACGCCGTGGTGACGTGTCCTCTCGGCGTGGCTACGCGTTGCGGCGCCGGCGCCGGCGGCCTCGTCCACTCCCGATGAGTGGCGGTGAGTACGTGGCGCTCGGGTCGCTTCCGGGGCGTCGGTGCGGCGGTCGATGGGGTTCGACGATGCCCTCTCGAAGGTGGCGCCGTGTTCCCGACCACGGTGCCGGTGGTGCGGTCAATCGGTCGCACAGTCGGTACGCCGCGTGCTCGTAGTTGACTCTCCAACCGTGAAAATCGGGCCACGCCTCCTCGGCGGTGCGCTCCATGGGAAAGCCGACGTCCTTCAGCATCGCTACGGCGGCTTCGAACTCGCTGAACTGGAGTTGCAGCGGATCGTCGGGCTTGGGATCGAAGTCGAGTTCCCAACCGAGCGACGCCGCGACTCGATTGGTCAGCGTGAACCCCATGCGAAGACAGAGTCGTCCCTGGGAGGGCGCCGTCTTTGGTGAGAGCGCCAGTTGCATCGCGGCGGCGTCGAGCACGGCCAGCAGACCGATGAGCCAGAAGAGCCACGGCTCGGGCGAACGGAACAGCAACAGCACCGGGTAGGTGCTGTGACTCTCGGCCACGTCCGCGGACCACGTCTCCCACTCCTTGTAGAGGTCGGGCAATGTGTCGGTGATGCCGACGAGTTGGTGGCGGGCGAGGAGCTCCGGACCCCAGGCCGGCGCGCCGGCACGGCTCTCGAGCAGCGCCACCAGGCTCTCGCGCCGGCTGAACGCGTTGTAGAGCGTGGGGAGGTAGGCGATTTGCAACGCCACGATGATGACCCACGAGGCGCCGGCGACGATATCGATCGCCGTGTTCGCGCGACCACCGACGTGGACGGCTCCGACCGTGAAGAGTGAAGTCAATGCTTGTAACAGGCCCTGTGGGAATGAATGAGTGGTCGGCATCAGCATGAGCCCGAGTCCCAGGACCAGCGTGGCGGCCCAGAAGAGCAACTGTGCGATCAGGGCAACCGGAGCGGTCGGCGCGAGAATCGCGTCCTTTTGCTCGTAGGTCTTGGCGAGGCGAGAGAGAGCCAGGAAGAAGAGTCGCACCGCACGGTTGACCACCAACGTGGCGCGCTCCACGCCGGTTGGTTGACGGGGCAGCACGAGAACGAAGAGGATGCCAGTGATCATGATGATGAAAATCAGCAGTCCGATGATGAAGAAGATCGTGTTCAATGCTGCTCCCGTTTGACGTCAGTGCGAATGGCCGTGTTCGTGATCGTGGGGTGACCTCGTCAGCGTCAAGACTACGTAGGAAAGCGCTACTGCAGTGCGCGACGTCTCTGAGAGTAAAGCGCGCCACGAGCCTTGTCGCGAGACCTCTCAAATGCCAGCAGCATTCGTCAATTGGGG
>DAIOEY010000213.1:0-2341 GCA_036745995.1 Acidimicrobiales bacterium
TGAAGAGAGTCAATTGCACCGCGAGATATTAGTCACCTGCGGCCCGCCAAAACGGTCGTGGACGGCACGTTGCGGTGCAGGGGAGACGAGTGGCACTCGAAAAGATCTGACGTGAGTGCCCGTGATCAATGGACCCTCGGTTGGTCTCGTTGTGGACCCGTTAGTGATTCGTTCATGATTCAACGGGTTTCACGGTGGCCGGTCCGTCCACTGGCGTCTCGTCTCTGGCGGTCTCGCGTGGGTGGGAGACTTGATGGAGACTTCGAGAAGTCGCCCAGACTTGGAGACCAGAATGCGACGTTCGATCGTACGTTCTGTCGTGGCCGCGATTGTCGTCGCAACCGCAGTCGCTATCTTCTACGCCAGTCGTGCTGACGCGCCGGGCCGCGCGCACCAGTCCGCGAGCTCGTCGACGACGCCGATTTCAGCGTCAACGTCGACAGTCAACCACGCGACGGGCTTCTATCTCGACATCGGTGCCTCGGCGTCGCTCGGGATGCAACCAACTGGCATCCCGGCGCACAACGGTCACCGAACGAAGACGGGTTATTCCGACGACGTCGTCTCACTCGAGTCGGCGAACGGCATCACTTTGGACATGCGCGAAATCGGATGTCCCGGCGAGACAGTCCAGTCAATTCTGGGCCAACTCAAGGATGCCTGCTACACGCTGCCAATTACCCAGCTCTCCATCGCCACTGATTATCTTCGCGCGCACCGGAGTGAGGTCGGTGTAGTGACGATAGATCTGGGCTTTAACAATATTCGTCCGTGCCTCGCTCCCACGCTGACCAACGAGTCGTGCGTGAGTCAGGGTGTCGCGGCCGTCCAAAAGGACTTGCCGACGATCATGAGCCGTCTTCAACGCGCCGCAGGTCCGCTCGTGCATTTCGTGGGTCTCGAGTACAGCGATCCTTTTCTCGCCTACTACCTGGACGGATCGTCGGGTCGCGTCATTGCCCAGCAAGGTCTCGTCGCAATGAACGAGATGAACAGCGTCCTTGGTTCGGTGTTCCGGGTGAGCGCGGTGTCAGTGGCGGACGTGCCGGCGGCGTTTCTCAGTGACAGCGTGAGACCAGTCACCATGGCGAACGTTGGCACGGTGCCCGAAAACGTGGCACGTGCGTGTGCGGGTTCGTGGATGTGTACGCCGCCGCCGTTTGGACCTGACGATCATCCCAACAACGTCGGCTATCTGATCATCGCTCGTACCGTTGTCGCCCAACTCCCTCGGACGTGGTAAATCGACCGTCGTCGGTATCGCCGTGACTGCGGCAATCTCGCTCAATTCACGATGGAGGGTGGTTCATTCTTTCTCCCGCCCACACCGAGCAATCAGGCCCTGAATCCACGCGACGGGAGTCTTTGGCGCACCCTTTGGTAGAGTTAGTGCATCACGCCAACCGTCGAGTGATGTAGAAGCAAGCAGCCCTATGCCCCCTGAAAGCCTTCGTCGCTCAGGGGAGAAGCCATTTCGTGAACTAGTCGATGAGAGAGCCGTGACGCTCGAGGACGTCCTGTGGCTGTTGTCCGCGCGCACCGAGCAGCGGGTCTCGTTTCGCGAATTGCGCGATCGAACACTCGCCTGGCAGGACGTCATCTCGTCCGAGGGACTGGTCAGCGGAGATCGCGTGGGCCTCCTCATTGCTGATCCGATGGAGTTCGCGGTCTGTTTCGTGAGCGCCCTGGCGAGCGGTCTTTGGGTCGCCCCGATGGACCCGACGGTCGACTACCCGAGTGCGCGGACACTCGACGAGCGCGCCGCGCGCCTCGGACTGCACGCCATCGTGAGCAATCGTGACGCACCGTCGTCACTGGCGACGAAGTGGCTCGACGTTCGGGGGCCTCAATTTCACGATGGAGCCCTGCCACGGTCAACGACGCCAGCCTCGACGGATGGTGGGGTGATTCTGGCCACCTCGGGCACTACGGGAACCCCCAAGATCATGGCGCTGCCGATAGCCCAACTCGTCTATACCGCGGACCTCGTGGCCCGTCACAACGAACTCACCAGCTCCGACCGCGGCTTCAACCCCTTGCCCCTCTGGCACGTCAACGCCGAGGTCGTGGCACTGCTCGCCACCTTCATGGCGGGTTCTTCGTTGGTCCTGGACGACCGCTTCCACCGAACGAGTTTCTGGTCGCTGATGGATCGACTCGAGGTCACGTGGATCAACGCGGTGCCCGCGATCATCTCGCGGCTCGTCTCTCGCCACGGCGACGAGGCGGTGCCGCCACGGGTCCGGTTCATCCGCTCGGCGTCGGCGCCCCTGTCGGGACCGCTGCTCGAGACTTTCGAGGCGAACACGGACATCGTGGTCATCGAGTCCTACGGCATGAC
>DAIOEY010000214.1:0-2296 GCA_036745995.1 Acidimicrobiales bacterium
TCGTCGACTCGTCGCTCGCGCGCGAAGCCGACGCCGTCATCTACACCCGCGCGGGTCTCGAGGTCTCGGTCGCCTCCACCAAGGCATTCGTCGCCCAGGTGGCCGCGCTCGAACTGCTGGCGCTGCGCCTCGCGCAACTTCGCAGTACCTTGTCGCCGAGTGACGTCGACGCGTTCTTCCTCGGGTTGAACGCCGTCGGCCCACAGGTCGCGACCGTGCTCGAACGTCGCGCGAAGTTCGAGGCCGTGGCGTTTGAGCTGAAAGGAGCGCGCGACTTCTTCTTCCTGGGCCGCCACGTGGGTTTTCCCACGGCGCTCGAAGGTGCACTCAAGTTGAAGGAGCTGAGTTACTTGCACGCCGAGGGTTACCCGGCCGGCGAACTCAAGCACGGGCCGCTCGCCCTTATCGAACCCGGCGTCGTCGTCGTGGCGGTCGCGACCGATCCGGCGATGCACGAGAAGATCCTTTCCAATCTCGCCGAGGTGAAGGCGCGCGGCGCCACCGTCGTGGCGGTCGCCACCGATGACGACGAATCGATCGCCGCGGTGGCGGACTACGTATTGCGCGTTCCGGCGACCGAGCAGATGTTCACCCCCATGGTCGACATCGTGCCACTCCAGATCTTCGCGTACGCCATGGCGCGCAACCTCGGGCGCAACGTCGACCGACCGCGCAACCTCGCCAAGACCGTCACGGTCGAATAGTGACGACCGTGGGCGTGGGCGTGGACGTCGTGGACGTGGCCCGCTTTGCGTTGGCGCTCGAGCGTCACCCGCGTCTCGCGCAGCGACTCTTCACCGACGCCGAACGCGCCGACGCCCACGCCCAACCCGAACGACTCGCGGCGCGCTTCGCCGCGAAGGAGGCGGTACTCAAGACCCTGCGCAGCGGCATGGGCGCCGCCCCGTGGCGCTCGATTGAGATCCGTCGCGACCCGAACGGCGAGCCGCGCGTGCGACTGCACGGCGCCGCGGCGTCCCTCGCGAAGCGATGCGGCGCACGCCGATTCCACGTGTCGTTGTCACATACCGAGACGACGGCCGTCGCGTTCGTGGTGGCCAGTTCTAAGAAGGACAAGTCCAATGCCCGTTGAGGGCGTCCACCGACCTGCGTGGGCCGAGATCTCGCGCTCAGCCCTCGCGCACAACGTCCAAGCGCTCAAGGGCGTCCTCGGCGACACGCTGTTGTGCGCGGTGGTGAAGGCGAACGGCTACGGCCACGGCGCGCAACTGGTCGCGCGCGCCATGCTCGACGGCGGTGCTGATTCGCTGGCCGTCGCGATCGTGGACGAGGGCATCGAGTTTCGCGACGCCGGGGTATCGGTGCCGATTCTCCTGCTCGCCGAAGTCCCCGCCGACACGATCCTCGACGCGCTCAGCCATTCGCTCACCCTCACCATCGGATCGCTCGCCGGCGCGCGGGCGGCGGTCGCGGCCGCCGAGAAGTTGGGCGGACTGCACCGCGTGCACGTGAAGGTCGACACCGGGATGCACCGCATGGGCGTGGCCCCCGGTGACGTCGACGCTCTCGTTGACGTGCTGTTGGCCTCGCGGGCGATCGACCTCGAGGGCCTGTACACCCACTTCAGCGTCGCCGACGGCTCGAGCGCCGACGACCGCGCCTTCACGCGCGCGCAGATCGAGATCTTCGCCGACGTCGTCGCCCACCTGGCGGCTCGCGACGTCAGACCGCGCGTGCTGCACGCGGCCAACAGCGCGGGGGCGCTCGGCTATCCCGAGTCGCGCCACTCAATGGCCCGCGTCGGTCTCGCGCTGTACGGCTACCTGCCCGAGGGCTGGCTCGGTGGCGCTCTCGAGGAGTTCGGCGTGACCCTCGAACCGGCGATGACGCTGCGCGCCCAAGTGGCGGCGGTGCGTCGTCTCGACGCGGGCGAGCGGCCGAGTTACGGTCGACGCCGAGCGTTGGAACGCCCCGCCACCGTCGCCACCGTTCCCTTCGGGTACGCCGACGGCTATCCCCGTCGACTGTTCGAAGCCGGTGAGGACGTCTTGATCAACGCCAAGCGCTATCCACTCGCCGGCACCGTGACGATGGATCAGTTGCTCATCGACTGCGACGACGACGCGGTGGCGGTGGGTGACGACGTCGTCCTGCTCGGTCGACAGGGCGACCAGGAGATCACGGCTGAGGAGTGGGCGCGACGAGCCAACACGATCACCTGGGAGATCCTCTGCGGCATCGGCGCTCGAGTGCCGCGCGTTCTCGTGGACTAGAGCGTGGACCGTGACCTCGCCGAACTGCCCACGTGCACACGATGTGACCTCGCCCAGACGCG
>DAIOEY010000215.1:0-2279 GCA_036745995.1 Acidimicrobiales bacterium
GCGTAGGCGATCGACCGCTCGACGCTGTACCCGTAGCCGCCGCTGGTGACGCGACCGACGGGCACGCCGTTGACCCGTACGGGCTCGGACCCGAGGACGACGACGCGCGGGTCGTCGAGCACCAGACAGACCAGTTGGCGCGTCGGGGCACCGGCCGCCTCGAGCGCGTCGCGGCCGATGAAGGGGCCCTTGTCCATCCGCACGGCAAAGCCCAGGCCGGCCTCGAACGGCGTGTCGGTCGAGGTGACGTCGCTCGCCCAGACGCGGTAGCCCTTCTCGAGGCGCAACGATTCGATCGCCTTGTAGCCGCCCGGACGCAGTCCGTGTGGCCGCCCGGCGTCCATCAGCAGGTCCCACAGGGTGACCCCGTACTCGGTGGGACAGTAGATCTCCCATCCGAGTTCGCCGACGAAGGTGACGCGCTGGGCGAGGCAGGGGACCGGTCCCACGTTCAACTCCTTGGCCGTCATGAAACCGAAGGCCTCGTGTGAACAGTCGGTGTCGGTGAGCGGCTGGAGGATCCGCCGCGCCGCGGGTCCCCAGAGGGCGAAGCACGCGAAACGTGACGTGACGTCCTCGACGAGCACACGTTCACTCTCTTCGACGTGGGACTGGATCCACGCGCGGTCGTGGTTGCCGAAGGCCGTCCCGGTCACGACGCGAAAGTGCTCGTCGCCGAGTCGGGCGACGGTCAGGTCGCACTCGACGCCACCGCGAGGGTTGAGGAGCTGGGTGTAGGTGACGGTCCCGACGGACTTGGCGACTCGATTGGCGCAGAGTCGTTCGAGGAAGTTCGCCGCGTCGGGTCCCGTGACGTCGAGCTTGGCGAACGACGTCTCGTCAAAGAGCGCGGCGCGCTCACGACAGGCCCGATGTTCGGCCCCGATCGCCGGCGACCACAGGTGCCCCGCCCAGCCCGAGGGTCGAAGTGACGCGTCGCCGTCGGGCGTGTTGCTCTCGAACCAGTTGACGCGCTCCCAGCCGCCCTTCTCGCCAAAGGCCGCGCCGAGTTCGACGAGTCGGGGGTACGCCGGTGACGTCCGCAGTGGTCGTCCGGCGAGACGCTCGTGCCCTGGATACTTCACGTCGTAGTAGGTCGCGTACACCTCGGTCGTTCGCGTGAGGGCGTAGTCGCGACTGCGGTAGTGCGGGCCGAACCGGCGAGAGTCCATCTCCCACGTGTCGAGGCCCGGTTGACCGTCGATGATCCACTCGGCCATCAGTCGACCCATGCCGCCCGAGCCGGCGATGCCGTGGGCGCAGAACCCTGCGGCGACCCAGAAGCCCGCGACCTCGGTCGGACCCAGAATGAACTCACCGTCGGGCGTGAACGCCTCGGGGCCGTTGATGAGTTTGACGATCTCGGCGTTGGCGAGGTCGGGCACGCGCACGATCGCCGCTTCGAAGATGTCCGCGAACCGGTCCCAGTCCTCGGCCAACAACTGGTTGTTGAAGTCACTGGCGATCCCGCTCATTCCCCACGGTTGGGGATTGCGTTCGTAGCCGCCCGCGATGAGTCCACCGCTCTCGCCGCGGTAGTAGACCAGCAACGAAGGGTCGCGCATCGTCGGCATGTCGCGCGGCAGACCCGCGTCCTTCGTGATCACGTACTGGTGCGCCATGGGGATGACCGGCACGTGCACCCCGGCGAGACGTCCGATCTCGTGGGCGTAGATGCCGCCCGCGTTCACGACGACCTCGCACTCGATGGGCCCCTGGTCGGTGTCGACGCCGCGCACCCGACCCTTCTCGACGCGAATGGCGGTGACCCGGGTGTTGGTGAGGATGGTCGCGCCGCGCTGACGAGCGCCCTTGGCGAGCGCCAACGTCAGTTGACTCGGATCGACGAAACCGTCCGTGGGCAGCAACGCCGCACCGAAGACGCCGTGCGTGCTCATGACGGGAAAGAGTTCCTTCGCCTCATCGGCACTCATCAGGTGCAGGGGCAGTCCGAACGTCTCGGCCCAGGCTGCCTGTCGCTGGAGCTCTTCCATTCGCTCGAGCGAGGAGGCGAGTCGCAGTGATCCGACTTCGCGCCATCCGGTCTCGAGATCCACTTCGTCGCCGAGGGACCGGTAGAGCTCGACGGACTCCATCATCATTCGCGTCAGCGTCAGAGAGCCGCGGAGTTGACCGACGAGTCCGGCCGAATGGAAGGTGGAGCCGCTCGTCAACTGCGAGCGCTCGACGAGGACCGCGTCACCGAGTCCCAGCCGCGCGAGCCAGTAGAGGATCGAACAGCCGCCGATGCCGCCGCCGATCACGACGACGCGTGCTCG
>DAIOEY010000216.1:0-2277 GCA_036745995.1 Acidimicrobiales bacterium
TCGAGGTGTGGAAGCACACACAACTCATCCTCGACGTGAGCGCCGGCGAGCCGGAGGGGTTCTCGCTGGCCGCTGGACCCGATCAGCACTTCGTCATTCGCTCGAGAGTCTTTGACGCCGGCGAGTTGAAGATGCTCGCGACTGTTTCGTCCGACTCGTCACCGGTGGACCACAAATAGGAACGAACTCCCACGAATCGGGAGTCGACGGCCACGACGCAGGCTCTACGGCTTCGTTCGTATCGGGCGGACCAATAAAGTGTGTTCTCCAGTGCGACGTCCTTCGCCGGCGACCGCGCGGACGCTCCTCGAATCCATCGGCTCTCCACACTCGCTGCACACGAGATCGGCGTGCGCCACTTTCCCGCAGTTCTTGTGGGTCAATGAAATGGGCGGCCCTTCGGGCGCGGCGTAGTCGTCGCCCCACTGACGCATCGCGTTAAGTACAGGCCACAGGTCGCGGCCCTTGGTGGTCAGTCGGTAGTCGTAGCGAGGCGGATGTTCGTTGTAGGGAACGCGCTCCATCACCTTTTGCTCGATCAAACGCTCGAGACGCTGCTGCAGAACGTTGCGCGCGATGCCGAGTCGCTCTTGAAAGACGTCGAAGCGGGTGACACCGAAGAAGGCGTCACGGATGATCAACATCGTCCACCACTCGCCGACCACCTCAAGACACTGGGCGACTGAACAGTCCATTTGGGAGAAGCTCTTGCGTTCCACGACAAGAGCATAGTCAGTTGCATGACGCAATGCACCCTGCTACTGTGCATTTCATGAAACAACTCACTAGGGCGGCTCCCGGACCTCACGGAGCAGCGAAGTCTCTGCGCTGGGTCTTCATCGTCACCTCACTCGGCGCGTTCATGGGCTCACTCGATCTGTCGATCGTGAACGTGGCTTTTCCCTCGCTGGAGCGAAGTTTCCCCGCCGACTCCACCGCCGCGTTGGCCTGGGTGATCACCGCCTATTCGATCACCTACGGATCATTGCTGGTCATCGCCGGACGCACCGCCGACCGTCTCGGTAGCCGGCGCGTCTTCAACGTCGGTCTCGGAGTCTTCTCACTCGGCTCCGCCCTTTGCGCCCTGGCTCCGAGCGTTCCACTGTTGATCGGCGGTCGGGTCATCCAGGGTTCGGGAGCAGCGGCGATGTTGCCCGCGTCGCTCAGTCTCCTGCTCGCCGCCTATCCCCCGCAGCGTCGAACGCAGATCGTCTCGCTGTGGGGCGGCATCGGAGCGCTCGCCGTCGCCACGGGTCCGACGCTCGGCGCGGCGCTCGTCACGGTGGGCGGATGGCGCTGGGCGTTCCTCGTCAACCTTCCGGTCGGCGTTTTCGCGTACGTCATGGGGCGACGAGTCCTGAGTGAGGGTCCGCGCAACGCGCACCAGCCCGCTCCGGACTACCTTGGTGCCGTCTTGATCTCAGGGGCCCTCGCCAGTCTGGTCCTCGCGATCACGCAGGGCCCGAGTTGGGGATGGTCGAGCGGCCGAGTGATCGGTACGTTGGTCGTTTCGGTGCTCCTCGGATCACTCTTCTTCTACCGCTGCGTCCACCACGACGAACCGGTGCTCGACGTCTCACTCTTTCGCTCGCGCACCTTCAGCGTCGCGAACGTAGCGACACTTCTCTACTCCATGGGCTTCTTCGCCATGTTGCTCGGCAACATCCTCTTTCTTACGAGCGTGTGGCATTACCAGATCATCTGGGCCGGCCTCGCCGTCACGCCGGGTCCACTGGTGGTCGCCTCGGTCGCGGGTCCGGCCGGACGCCTCGCCGCACGCGTCGGGTTTCGAACAATCCTCTTGACCGGGACGGCCCTCTTCACCCTCGGTCTGCTGTCCTTCGCAGTGCGCGTCGGCGTTACGCCCGAGTACGTCACGACCTGGCTGCCGGCGACATTGTTGATCGGCCTCGGGATCGGGCTCACCTTTCCCGTGCTCGGCGCATCGGCAGTGTCGAGTCTTCGTCCCGAGCGCTACGCCGGGGGTAGTGCCGTGAATCAGACCGCTCGCCAAGTCGGGGGCGCCATCGGCATCGCGCTGCTCGTCGTGCTCGTCGGCACCCCGCACAGCCTGGCCGATGCCCTCCAGCACTTTCACCGACTCTGGTTCTTCGGCGCCTCGATGGCCGCGGCGGCGGGGTTCACGTGCGTCCTCCTGACCCGTCGACCGGCCAGCTCGCCGTCCACGACGAACACGGAGATCGCGCCGTCAACCGAGGTCTCCAGCGCGTAAGTCCTGCAGGCGCTCACTGGCTCAAATGCTGACGCCAAAGACAC
>DAIOEY010000217.1:0-2275 GCA_036745995.1 Acidimicrobiales bacterium
CCTTTCTTTTCGACGAAGCGTGAAAAGTCGTCTGTGCAACGCAATTGTCATGCAACGTTCTTGAAGAGCGACGTAGTTTCTCTCCGCGGGGGAACTAAAATTATTCGTTGGGTGTGACCTTTAGTGGTCGATGCGACGATGCGACGCCGGTGCCCCTAGTGCAACAGAAGAGGTAATGACGTGACTGCGGACTCGAATCGCCGTGCCCCCACTTCTGTGGAAAGTGCCAACTCGATCGTTTCGATGGCGGCACGTGCCTTCGGCTCGCTGACCCTGCGCGAGTCGGGTTTGCTCGGGCCTCCGAATCAGGAGGCACTCGAGACGATCTTTCCGCCGATTGCCGATTACGCGTTCCTCTCGGATTGTGAGAACAGTTGTCTCGTCGCGCCCACGGGCGCGATCGAGTGGCTATGTCTGCCCAAGCCGCACAACCAGAGTGTGTTCGGAACCTTGCTTGACCGAGCGGCTGGATCTTTTCGTTTGGCGCCCGTCGACAGCGCCGTGCCGGCGCACCGCCAGTACCTCCCGGGCACGATGGTGCTCGAGACGACGTGGCAGACGCGTGGGGGGTGGCTCGTCGTGCGCGACTTTCTCGCCGTCGGTCCCTGGTACCGAACGGAGGAGCGTACCGATCACCATCGTCGTACCCCGGGGGACTACGACGCAAAGCACGTTATCGTGCGCACGGCCAAGTGCCTGCACGGCAGCGTCGATCTCGTACTCAACTGCGAGCCTTCCTTCGACTACGGTCGCTCCGACGCGCACTGGGAGTACGCGGGGGCTTCGTACGATCACGTCCGCACGACCAATCCCGACTTCGACCAGTTGAGTCTCACCAGCGACATGCGCTTTGGCATCGAGGGTCGCGCCGTGCGCGCCCGTCACCGACTCTTCGAGGGCGAGTCGGCCTACGCCGTACTGAGTTGGACCGACGCGACGCCGCCAGCCAACCGGGCCGAGGTCGATCAGTGCCAAGCCGAAACCAGTCGGTTCTGGCGCGGGTGGATCGACGGTGGCCGCTTTCCCGATCACCCGTGGCGAGAGTTGCTCCAGCGCAGCGCCTTGACGCTGAAGGGTCTCACCTACGCGCCCACCGGCGCGCTGCTCGCCGCGCCCACCACGTCGTTGCCGGAGAACCCCGGGGGATCGCGTAACTGGGACTACCGCTTCACCTGGATACGCGACTCGGCCTTCACGCTGCGTGCCCTGCACAAGCTGGGTTTTGACACCGAGGCAGACGATTTCCTCGAATTCCTCGGCGACGTACTCGAACCATCGGGCCACGTCGTCAACGGCACCAAGGCCGCGAGGGGCGACCTCCAGGTGCTCTACGGCGTCGACGGCACCACGTCCGATGTCGAGCACGAACTCGATCACCTCACCGGTTACAGCTGGAGCCGACCGGTGCGCGTCGGCAACGCCGCGAGCCACCAGAGTCAGTTCGACATCCTGGGCGCGATCGTCGACTGCGTCTTTGAGCACACGAGGTCGCGCGACTCGCTCAGTGAACGGTCGTGGCGCATCGTGGTTCAGTCGGTCGAGACGGCGCTCGCGTCGTGGCAGGAGCCCGACCGGGGCATCTGGGAGATCCGTGGCGAACCCAAACACCTCACGTTCTCCAAGGTCATGTGCTGGGTCGCGGCGGACCGTGGCGCACGCCTCGCCGCGCTTCGTGGCGAGAAGGAGCGGGCCGACCGATGGTGGCGCGCCGCGCACGAGATCCACACCGACATCTGCGAACACGCGATGGGCGCCAACGGTTACTTCACCCAGTCCTACGGATCAGAAGAGCTGGACGCGTCGCTGCTGCTGCTGCCCATGCTGGGCTTCCTGCCGCCCGACGATCAACGCATCAGAGCCACGGTCCACGCAATCGCTGACGGACTCACCGACGGTGCCTTCGTCTACCGCTACAAGACCTCGACGACCGATGATGGTATCGGCGGCGAGCCCGAAGGTAGCTTCACCGTCTGTTCGTTCTGGCTCGTGTCGGCACTCGTTGAGATCGGTGAACTCGACCGGGCTCGAACCCAGTGCGAAAAACTCATCGGCAGTGCCAGCGCGTTGGGCCTTTACGGCGAAGAGCTCGACCCGCTCACCGCCCGGCACCTCGGCAATTTTCCTCAGGCCCTGACGCACCTCTCACTTATCAATGCTCTGCTGCACGTCATCGAAGCGGAACAGCGAGCGACGGGCGCGTCGATCGGTCCAGCCGGCTCACCGAGTTGGTGGAACGCCGCCGGCAAGGATGATCGACCCACGACGATCGTCTAGA
>DAIOEY010000218.1:0-2184 GCA_036745995.1 Acidimicrobiales bacterium
GACGTCATCGAACTGGTCGGACTGAGTGAGAAGGCGAAGGAGCGAGCTGGTCAACTCTCGGGCGGTCAACGTCGTCGCCTCGACGTCGCGTTGGGCGTGATCGGCCGTCCGGAACTGCTCTTTCTCGACGAGCCGACGACCGGCTTTGACCCCGAGGCCCGACACGTCTTCTGGCAACTGATCGAGCGGTTGAAGAGTGAGGGCGTCACCATCTTGCTGACGACGCACTACCTCGAAGAGGCCGACGCCCTGGCAGACCGCGTCGTGGTCATCGCACGAGGCAAGAAGGTGGCCGACACAACCCCCGCCGACCTCGGTAGTCGTAATCAGGGGATCGTGATCGTGCGATGGCACGACGGGACGAAGCTCTGCGAGGAGCGCACCGACACTCCGACCGAGACCGTTCGACGGCTGAGTGCCACCTTCGCGGGCGAGATCGCGAGTCTCGAGATCATCCGTCCTACGTTGGAACAGGCCTACCTCGAGTTAGTCGACGGCCAGTCAACGTGACGAAGCTGCCGGCTCTCTACTTCGACCGAGCTGTGTTCGAGGTGCGTCTCCTCCTGCGCGATCGTCGCACCGTCATGTTCTCGATGCTGTTACCGATCTTCTTGCTCGTGATCTTCGGTTCGGTGTTCAACAACTCCAAGCTGCCCCACACCAACGTCACTTTCGCCCAGTACATCGTGGCCGGTCTGATCGCTTCGGGCATCCTCTACAGCTCGTTTCAGCAACTCGCGATCGCGATTCCCGAGGAGCGCAGCAACGGCACGCTCAAGCGGATCATGGGTTCACCCATGCCCAAGAGCGTGTACTTCGTCGGCAAGTTCGCCGTGTCGCTCTTCATCTACGTCTTCCAGGTGATCTTCCTGCTCGGTATCGGGCACTACAGCTACCACATCCAGCTTCCCTCGAGCGCGGCGTTGTGGTTGGACTTCGTCTGGATCAGTCTGCTGGGTCTCATCGTCAGTTCGCTGCTCGGCATCGCCTTCTCGACGCTCGCGAAGGACGGCAAGGCGGCGTCGGCGATCGCCGCGCCGGCGGTCCTCTTCTTCCAGTTCACCTCGGGGGTCTACTTCATCTACACCGATCTGCCCAAGTGGATGCAGACCGTCGCGGCGATCTTTCCGCTGAAGTGGATGGCCCAGTCGATTCGCGGCGTCTTCCTTCCCAAGTCGTTCGGCTACCTCGAAGCGGCGCACAGTTTCGAACTGACCAAGTCGCTGATCATTCTGAGCGTCTGGGCGGTCGTCGCGGCGATCCTCTGTCGGTTCACCTTCCGATGGCTGCCCAAGAGCGAGAGCTAGTCGCGCGCGAATGAACGCGATCGCCGTCACCAATGCAACGAGCCGGACCTCGAAGGTCCGGCTCGTTGGTGCTGCGGGGGGATCTTATGCGTGGTTGCGGTAGTGCTCTCTCCAAATTATTCGGTAGACCCTGGTACGACGCGGGATCGATCGTAGGCCCGGAATGAAGGGGAGGAACAGCAGCGCGAGCGACAGGATCGCCATGATGCCCAGGATCAGCAGGTCCGCGTTCCCACTCGTGTTGAACGGCGGGATCTGGTACCAGAACGAGTAGAGCCACAGCCAGGCCTGACCTGGGTAGCTGCCCGTCTCGTTCATCATGCCCCACTGGTCACCCGTCAGGTGCTGCTTGTCGGCGAGCGTGGCGAGGTACGAACCGTCCGAGATGAACAACAGCGGCTTGGTGAAGTCCGTCGTATAGAAACCAGCCCCGGTCACGAGTGCCTGGTCGAGCGCGCCCGATTGGGCCATCTGGGTCAGACTGTCGATCATCACTGGCACCGGACCGGCGTTGGTGGCGCTGGTGACGACGTGGCCACCGGTGAACTTCATGCTCGACTCAGCCTTGGTGAAGCTCGCGACCCATGACGCCTGCGTGGACGTCGACGCGTTGGACCATGTCGTGAGGTTCTGGTCGAGGACCGGCTGGTTCGGCAGTGACTTCAAAGGATTGACGACGAAGTCCTTGACGGTGTTGATCGGGATGCGCACGCCGACACTCTGGGCGACGTGGAACGGCCCGATGAAGGGCCCGGAACTGGCGTGGTTGTACGGCGCTCCGTAGCCGCCGGTCGTGGACGATCCGTCCAGTTCGCTGGCGGCGGTGGTGGCGAAGTCGACCGGCGCGGCGTTGGACCACGTCTTGATGGTGACCGCG
>DAIOEY010000219.1:0-2151 GCA_036745995.1 Acidimicrobiales bacterium
GCGGCGCATCGGCATGCACTTTGATCGTGACACGACCCATCCCGTCGATGGACTTCCGCTTCGTGTCTTCAAGCTCTCACGACAAGAATGGCTGTCTGAGGTTCGATAAGCGAAGGAACGCCGCTTCCAAGAAGTCGCGGACCCTGCTCCTTCATCGTCTGAAGACACGGCCCGCGCCTTCGTACGCCGGTTCAGGTCGACCAACATGGATCCGCTTTTCTCGGGGCTTTAACACTGTCGGGCGGCGAACGTGGATCAGTCGACGGGGCTTTGAGAGATGAAACCTTCCGTCAAGGGACCACCCGCACCCTCGAGAATCTCTTCGGTGACGTCGATCATCGGACGCTTGTCGTCTGTGCGGACGAGCGTCCTGAGCGCTTCGGCGAGCCGATTGGCGAAGTCACCCGGCGCGTCATCGAGGTGGCGCGCCAACCATTTCCCCGCGCCGGTCCAACGGCGCTCGCTGACGAGGGCGAAGTCGCCCGCCATCGCCAGCAGTTGACCGGCGATGAAGATGATCTCCACCTGATCGTCGCTACCGCGGAAATCATCCAGAAGGTCGGTCAAGGCGTAACGGTATTTCAGGCGGTCCTCGTCGCTGAGAGGAGCCGGTCCGGCGTCGATGACCAAACGCGCCTGGCGCTGCACGTCTGCGGCCTCGTCGTGGACGTCGCGAAGGACGTAGCCATCGGCGCACATCCGAGCGAGCGTGCACGTGCGGGTTTGGGCGTCGAAACCGTAGAAGAGCGGCAGTGACTCCAATGAATGGACGAAGAGTTCGGCGATCCATCCGTGAGCTCGGACCGTCTCTCGGTACGGAGCGGGCGGACCGTCGAGCACCACCACGACGTCCAAATCCGACGTCGGTGTTCGACGTGAGCTCAGTACGGTGTTGGAGAGGAATGCCAGACGGCACTGCGGAAAGCGTTCATCCACCAAACGCGACGCGGCGACGATTGGTTCCACGGTCTCCATTCGAACAGTATGTTCGGTATCACTCCGTCGATCACGTCCATGTCAGGCACGTCCTTGAACATTCGATCGACGAAGGCAACCATCGCTGTCGATCGCGTTACTTCAACTGACCGAGTCACTGATCCAGGTCAGTCGTCTATCTTTGTGGACTTCTGGGGCCGTCTGCGCCATAACAAGGCAGTCGTGGGTGGCGGACTGCTCTTCGAGGTCATCACGTCGCTCAACGGCCGCGTCCGCTCCCATTGAAGAAGAAGATCTTGGGCCGTTTGCCGTCGGGGGTTCGTGGAGCGATTGATGAGTACGCGCTCGGCTCCTTTTCGAACATGAAATGCGTGAGCCGGCGCCGCCAGCGGCTCCACGGCGTCCCGGCAACGTCGACGTCGGGCGCTGGACTGGCTACCTGTTCGACTGAGTCCTCGTCGGCGTGATACGCGGGCTGGGCGAGGAAGTAGTCAACTGGGGACGTCGGGGACTTCTGCCGTGGCTCCTCAGATGGGTTCATTGGTTCATCGTAGGCCCGCAGTACCGGAGTCGCCCTGATTGGTTCCTGTCACCGACACGTGACGTTCGCTCGACGCCATCTCCCGTCAACGGTGGAGAGTTTGGTCCGGCGCGACGAGACCTCCTCGACGGCGAGCGCCGTCGAGGTCTAGACTCGCGGGCCATGACTGACCTGGACGAGCAGGGCCGGCCGGAGGCACCGCGGGCGGCTGACGAGACGTCGACCCTGCTGGGTTTCCTGGACTTCCAGCGCGCGACGCTGGCGTGGAAGTGCGAGGGACTCGACGCGGAGGGCTTCACCGCGACGGTCGCCGCCTCGTCGATGACGCTCGGCGGAATGCTGAAGCACCTCTCCAACGTCGAGGATTGGTGGTTCTCTCGAGTACTCCATGGTCGAGCGCCGCAGCCCCCATGGGACACGGTCGATGAGGACGTCGATCCGGACTGGGACTGGCACTCCGCCGCAGAGGACACTCCTGAGCAGCTACGCGCGATGTGGCAGGACACCGTGACGAGATCGCGACTCTCTGTCGACGAGGCGTTGGCCAATGGTGGCCTGGAACAACTCGCTCAAGTGCAGTGGTCCGACGGCCGGACGCCGAGCCTGCGCTGGATTCTCTGTCACATGATCGAGGAATACGCGCGTCACAACGGCCACGCCGACATCATTCGAGA
>DAIOEY010000220.1:0-2129 GCA_036745995.1 Acidimicrobiales bacterium
CCGACATCATTCGAGAATCCGTCGACGGGCTCACCGGAGAGTAACTCTCGAGGGGTGGTCAGAACGGGTTCAGGGGCCGCGTCGAGACGGCGCCCCCTCTTCGCATCACTCGGATGACCCGTGAGCGCTCGCTGTAAGTTGTCGCGATGGACGCGTCGCATGTTCATTTCGACTATCACGGTGCACTCGTTGAGTCGAGACCGATGACGACGAGATCGTCTTCATGCACCCGCTGGGAGCTCCGCACGACGCTCCGGCGTCACTCCCGAGTGATCCGTGCGACGCCGGCGAAGAGCCCATCGACGCCGCGGTCCGCATCGTTCGCGAGAAGACGGGACTCGAGGTGACGATCCTCCGAGAGTTCGCCACCTTCATTCAAGAGGGCACGCCGACCGGGACGATGTGCGCGCACGGTTACGTGGCGAGGATCACCGGCGGTGAGCTCCTGGTCAATGGCCCCGAGGGACCCGCGAAGGCGTATCCGCTTGACGATCTGCCATGCGTCGTTCCCGTCCGTCTTGCCAACCAGCGGACCCTCGGTGCGTACTTGCGACTGAGGGCGACCGACCAAGAAGCCTGACACAAGCGAGTTCGGCCGTGGGTCGCGTCAGTTTCTTGCGTCGGTCACCCCTGACCAGTTCGGGACCGTGTACCGTCAGATCCGTTTCGTCGGAGAGAGGCGCATCGTGGAGCCGATCGGGGCGCAATACTGGTGCATGGGAAAGACGTTCGAACTCGTCGATGATCAACTGGCTTCGTGGCTCGTGGACCAGCCCGTGTTCTTCGTCGCGACGGCCCCGCACTCGGCGGATGGATTCGTCAACTGCTCGCCCAAGGGCAATCGAGGCGAGTTCGCGGTCATCGGTCCGCGGTCCGTCGCCTACCTCGATCAAACGGGGAGCGGCGTGGAAACGATCGCCCACCTGCGCGAGAACGGTCGAATCGTCGTGATGTTCTGCGCCTTCAGTGGACCGCCGCGCATCGTTCGTCTCCATGGTGTTGGTCGAACGGTTCTGAGCGATTCCCCAGAGTTCGAATCGCTCGCCCAACACATGGACTGCGAGCTCGGCGTGGGCGTTCGTTCGATCGTCCGCGTCGATCTCGCACGAATATCGGACTCCTGTGGCTACGGCGTGCCGCTGATGACGTTCGACGGGCACCGACCGACGATGGATCAGTGGTCGAATCGAAAGGGTCCCGACGGGATCCGCGACTACTGGGCGCAGAAGAACCAGTACAGCATCGACGATCTGAAGGGCCTCGACGTCCCGTAAGGCGTCGCCGCTCTTGATGGGATAATCGTTCTATGTCCGCACAACTGACCGTTCCACTGCTCGTCGGTACGCACGTTCGCCTCGAACCCTTGGACTCCACTCACGTCGAGGGATTGGTCGGCGCCGCGAACGGCGATCGTTCGTCGTACGGCTACACGTTCGTTCCCACCACTCGCGACGAGATGGCTAACTACGTTGACGATCTTCTGGGTCAGCACGAGAATGGATTGTCGGTTCCCTTCGCGCAAGTGGACGTCCAATCCCAGCGCGTGGTGGGTGCCACGCGCTTCATGACGATTCGCACGCGAGAGAACGAATCGACGCCGTACGCCGTCGAGGTCGGCGGCACCTGGCTGACCGGTTCGGCGCAGCGCACGGCGATCAACTCCGAAGCCAAGTTGCTGCTCTTCACCTACGCGTTCGACACCTGGAACGTGGGGCGGGTCGACCTGAAGGGTGACGCGCGCAACACGAGGTCACGAAACGCGATGGCGCGGATCGGCGCCACCTTCGAAGGCGTGCTGCGCCAGTGGCAACCATCGATGGTCGCGGGCGAGGAGAAACTGCTGCGCGACACGGCGATGTACTCCGTCACCGCGGACGAGTGGCCTACCGTGCGTTCGAATCTTGAGATGCGGATCATCTAGCGCCAGACGTCCGCCCGGATCTCAGCGCCGCCAGCCGGTAGCTTGGCATGGTGTACTGGCCCGAGGCCGACTTCGACGTCGGCGAGAGCGTTGTCCGGTCCCTCGTGCGCGACCAGTTTCCCGATCTCGGCGACCGGGCGTTGCGTCACGTCGCCGACGGTTTCGACAACGCCCTGTGGCGTCTCGGCGACGACCTACTGGTGCGCCT
>DAIOEY010000221.1:0-2114 GCA_036745995.1 Acidimicrobiales bacterium
TTTCGACCCATGCTCCTCGTGTGCTCGTCCACGGGCACCATCGACTGCGCCGCCGTCACGACTTCAGCACAGTCGTACTTCCTCGGCATTCCGGTCGCGATACTCGGTCTCGGGAACTTCGTCGTGATGAGCGTGCTCAACTCGCCGTGGGCCTGGCGGGCGCGGTCCTACTGGATCCACGTCGCGCGCTTCGTCCTCGCGATCGCGGGAATGGTCTTCGTCTTGTGGCTGCTGAGCGCCGAACTCCTGATCATTGATCACATCTGCCTGTGGTGCACCGGCGTGCACGTCGTGACGTTCGCCCTGCTCATCGTGCTCTCGCGCGTGTGCCCTACGCAGCTGGGCTGGAGTCGCTCAGGGTCGCAGTAGGACCCGGCGTTCAACTTCGTTGAGTCCGCCCCACACGCCGTGCGTCTCGTGGCGCTCGAGCGCACTCGCCAGACATTCCTCTCGAACGCCACAACTTGCACAGATCCTCTTGGCCATGAGTTCGCGCTCGAGCCGGTCCTCTTTGCGCTCGCTCGACTCAGGAGGAAAGAAGAGCGCCCCTTCGCTACCGCGACAGGCAGCCAGCTCCGCCCACCCCAATGGAGTAATCGCCATCGCCCTCCCCCAGGTTCGACTTAGACCGCAGGATAATCATCCGGCGGACCCCGTGGCAAGACGAATTCTCGGGTACGACAATCGACCACTTCTGGACGAATCGATCGCTCCGCTACGCTGAGCCCCGTGGCTACTGTTCTGCTCGCGAGCGACCTGGAGTCGCTGCGGCGCGAGTTGCGCACCATGCTCGAAGGGCCCGATCTGCTCATCGAAGAGGTGGCGACCGGACCCGAGGTGGTGTCGCGCGTCAGAGAAGGCGGCGTGGACCTCGCGATCGTCGACTTGCAGATTGGCTCGATGGGGGGAATGGCCGTCTGCCTGGAGCTTCGCCACGAGGAGTCCTACGGTGCCGCAGAACCCGTCGCGGTCCTCATGCTGCTCGATCGGCGACCCGACGTCTTTCTCGCCCGGCGAAGCGGCGCCGAGGGCTTCGTCGTCAAGCCTCTCGACCCGCAACGCGTGCGCGCCGCGGTGCGCGCGTTGCTGCGCGGCGAGGAATACGAGGACGATTCATTGCGACCCGCCACCGTTCGGGTTGGTCCCACCAACTAGCAATGAGCGACGCTCAACCTCCCTCTTTCGGACTCGCGCGGCTCCGCGCGCGCATGACCAGTCGTGTCGAACAGCGGCCGCACTCCCCTGAAGCCGCCGCCATCCACGCCCGCGTGGATCAGCTCAGCAAACTGGAACTGCGCGACGTGATGACGCCTCGGGTCGACGTCGTGTACCTCACGATCCCGGTGACCCCCGAAGCAATCGCCGAGGCGGTTCGTGACACCGGACACTCGTGCTTTCCGGTCGTCAATGGCGACCTTGACGAGGTCGATGGTGTCCTCTTCGTGAACGATCTTTTTCGCAGTACCACAGTCAAGCGAGCGATTGGCGTTTCGCTACCGACCGCGAGCGAGATCGCTCGAAAGATCCGTCGTCCACTGATGCTTCCCGAGACGTCCGATCTGCTCGAGAGTCTCGAGGAGATGCGTGAACAGCGCCGCACGTTCGCGCTCGTCCTCGACGAGCACGGTGGCGTCGCCGGCGTCGTGTCCGTTCGCGACATCCTCGAACAACTCGTGGGCGATCTCAGCGACGAGTTCGACGAGGACGAAGAGCCGACCATCGTGCGAATTCGAAACGATCGATGGCTGGTCGACGGCCAAACCCACGTCGACGAAGTGGAGAAGGAATTGGGCGTGGTGATTCCAGAAGGCGAGTACGTCACCATCGCGGGTTTCGTTCTCGACCTCGCCGGAGAGATTCCCGCGGCCGGGACCACCTACACCCACGGCGACTGGACCTTTCGGGTCCAGTCCGTCGAACGCCGACGAATCAATGAAATTGTCATCGAGTACCACCCACCCCCACACGAGGACGACCTCATCGAGGGCTAGCCAGTAGGGCGACGATCCATTTGGCGACTAGGATTATCGGGCTGCGAGGCAACTCGCAACGGGCTGTAGCGCAGCTTGGTTAGCGCGCTGCGTTCGGGACGCAGAGGTCCCCGGTTCAAATCC
>DAIOEY010000222.1:0-2081 GCA_036745995.1 Acidimicrobiales bacterium
GTCATCGGTCATCATTGGACTTTTTCGGTCTCGGCTGAACTTCTTGCGGACTATATGCGGACTGCTTACCCACGCCGAGCGACTTGCAGTGCGAACTACAGGTGTTCGATCGTCAGGTCATCCCAGCGGTCAGCGAGATACTCGGCGACGAGCCGCCGGTGGCAGTGGTGCGGCGCGTCCTCGCTGCAGAGCAACACGGAATTGTCGAGCGCCTCGCGGGAGATTCTCGTCTCGATCTGACGAGCGGCGATCAGGTCGAGGAACCATCGCTCGTAGTCGGCCCAACTCGCACCGTGCTTCTTGTAGTCGTCGAGCATCGACTTCGTCGGCGCCAACTCGAGTTCGTGCTGGTAGCCCATGCCACACAACTCGGCCAAGAAGTACGCCAGATCATCGCGCTTGGCGAACCCGGCCAACTGCGACACGTTGTTCAGGCGGACGTCGACCAGCCGTTCGGCACCCGACTTCCGAAGGAGACCGAAGAACGTTTCGGCCGACTTCTTCGTGAAGCCAATCGTGTAGACCTTCATCCGTGTTGCACCTCCGCGACAGCCCAATCCTTGTCGACGTACGCGATGCGCTGTTCCTGACGGCTGAGCGCCTCACCAAGAAGTTCGTCGCGGGTGTGGAAGAGGTCATCCTGGTCGAGCCCGAAACCGGACATGAGGCGTTGCATGGCATCTGAATGGCTCTCCAACCGCCCATCGCCATGAATGTGGGAAATCTGAACCCCGAGTGCAGTGAGAACCCGAGCGACGAGCACAGTCCTGTGGCAGTCCAGCGGCTCTTGCTCCGCACACATGAGAGCGATGCGTTCTGATCCCATGCCCTTGCGTAGCCGGTCAATGCCTTCCGCGAACGCCGGCGCCTGCGCCAAGCGCTCGTACTGCACCTGGCCGTTGACGTAGCAGTTTGGGTCGTCAGAACGCGCACCCAGTTCCTTGCCCAGGAACACGTACTTCACATCGATTTCCTGAAGCGACCGCTTGAGTGCATCGCGGTTGAACTGCGGCGTGAAACGGCTTGCAGGGACCGACCTGACATCGGCGATGGCCGTAACGCCATGGCCAGACACGAGGCGGAGGAAGTGATCAAGGTCGTGGGTCGAGTGCCCAATCGTGAGGATGTTGTCCACGTTAGTTCCCTTCCTCAACTCTCTTCGGGCTGATCACTGCCGCGATCAACTTGTAACAATATCCGTCGTCCGAACGCTCACCGAGACTCATCGTGAGGTAGCACTCGCCGAGGCCGTGGTCACCGTCGTCCTTCGCCAAGTACTCCCGTTCGATCACCGGATCGGTAACCCACACCCAGTACTCAGTACCAAGGTAGGTGAAGCCGCCTTGAACTCTCCGCTTTGGGTTGCCGAACGCGCTTCCGGGCGCAAAGACCCTGAGGACAAGGTCGTCAACCCGGATGAGTCTGAGTGAATAGTCGAAGCCATCTGCGTCCTCGGCAGTCACTCGATCGTTCATACCGTGGTAGGTCGATGGAGCCGCGTGCGGCCAGAGCGGACCGGCATCGTCCTCGATCAGAGCCAGATGCGCCCATGTGGCTCGCCCCTTCTTGACCCAGTATCGGTCAGAGTCGAGTGTCCAGTTCTCGACCTGGTAGCCGTCTGGAGCCGCGTCGAGCAGCGGAATCTCGATCATGTCGAGCACTCGCGGATCCGACCCGTCCTCGTACCGACGCTCGTCTTCCGAAACTTCGGCACCGGCGCGGCTGCTGACAGGACGGACCCAATCCTCGGGCCGGCGATCAACAATCTCGACGCCCGCGATGCATCGGCCGTTGTGCTTCCGCGAGTTCGCCAGGCAGACGATGGTCTTTCGTACGGTCATAGCATCTGAACCTCGGTTTGTGTTGCTGCCATCGCGCAGCTTCCTTCCCACGTGCCCAACCACCAACCTACAGGCGGCTGCCGACACACCTGCGCCCTTTGCCGGTTTCGACATCAACCAACGGCACACGCCGTTTCCGTCCTGAACTGGTCGTTTCCACTCGTTCTCTCTTTCCGGCACGCATGCTACGAATGAACGTAGACGGGCCGCCCACTTCGTGCGGCCCACGACGCATTTTCG
>DAIOEY010000223.1:0-2069 GCA_036745995.1 Acidimicrobiales bacterium
GTCATGACCTCTTGTCCGTGATCGTCGGCGAGGGCCTTTCGCACGCTCGCCTCGGCACCGGGCTCGCGACCGGCCAACGCGGCGGAGAGCAAACGCAGCCGGAGCAGTCGCAGTATCTCCCCGTGTGACCAGCACTTGACGAGGTCGTCGCGTTCGAGAGCCGAGTGCGCCACGTCCAAGTCTCGAACCTCATTGACGAGGTCCGCCGCGGTGGCGCCGCGTCCCCAGAGTGCACCTTCACCCGAAAGCGACACGCGCTCGTTACCGAGGGTCACCTTCGCGAGTCGCCATCCGTCGTTCACCTCACCAATGAGGTAGTCCTTCGGAAGACGGACCTCGTCGAGGAACACCTCGTTGAAGGCGTGGTCCCCCGTCATGTCGATCAGGGGACGAACCGTCACGCCGGGGACGTTCATCGGACAGACGAAGTAGCTCACGCCCTTTTGTGGGGCTCCCTCTTTGGACGTACGAGCGAGCAGGATGCCCCACGTCGCGATGTGGGCGTAACTGGTCCAGACCTTCTGTCCCGTGATGACCCACTCGTCACCGTCCAGTGTCGCCGAGGTCGTGAGAGAAGCGAGGTCACTGCCGGCGTTGGGTTCGCTGAAGAGTTGGCACCAGAACTCCTCGCCACTCAGCAGTCCGGGCAGCCACCGCTCCTGCTGCGCTTGCGTGCCGGCATAAAGAATGGTGGGGCCGGCCCATCCGATGCCAATAGGGTTGATCGGTCGCTGCACCTTCGCCCGGCTGAGTTCGTCGTCAATCAGCAGTTGGTACTCAACGTCCGCGCCGCGTCCCCAGGGTGCAGGCCAGTGCGGCGCGACCAGGCCAGCCTGGGCGAGCTGTCGTCCCGAAGGGTTGGGATGTTCCACCAGCCATTGGCGGATCTCCTGGCGTCGCGGATCGTCGACGTCGACGTCGACTTCGAGAGGGGCCGCGGTCATGGGGGCGAGCAGACCTCGCCCCGACTGTTCCTCGTCGGTCTCGTTGGGCACTACTTTCGCCATTGGCACCTCCTCGTCAAACGTACTCTCAATGAGGTCGTCCTTCCAGAGGGTCGACGACGAGGCAACCGGGGCCACTGCTCGACATTCAAAGACGCGAATCGTGGACGTCGGCCCCCGCGAATCCCTAGAGTGGCTTCGTCGCCCAGTAGTCGGCGCCGCCCTTGGATTCGCGTAACGCTTCTTCGCTCTCGAACCCCGGCGCCATCGACGCCGTGCTTCCCGCCATCACTTGGTGGTGTTCGATGTTAAGCAGTCGAATCCAACTCTGTTGACCCATCGTGAGTGAGATGAAGCAACCCAGTTCGACGAGTTCCTCTTCTGAGAAATGCGTGCGAAGCCGTTCCCAGAATGCTTCGTCGGGGTCAAGTCGCCACGTGATCGCCTCGGCGTAGGAGAGCGCGGCACGCTGTCGCTCGTCGTAGGCGCCCGATGTCTCGAAGTTCATCAGCTCGTCGAGTTTCCCCTCCGAGATTCCCGCCGCGCTGCTTCGTTGATTCCCGCAGTACTCGCATTTGACCGACCGCGATACGTACACGCGGCACAATTCCTTGAGTGAGTGATCGACGACGCCGTCTCGGTACAACTTGGCCCATGAATCGGCGAACGCCCAGAAGGCGCGCCGCGAATGCGCGCGCACGGCCGTGCTCTCCGGGCGAGGTGTCCCCTCGTTCGCGCACCGACGCATCTCGACCAACATCGACTCGTCCATCTCTGAGAGGGGGAAATAAGAGATCCGCTGTGGTCGCTCGGACACGAGGGCACCGTCCTTACCTTGTCGGGTGCCTTTGAGAATACCTCGCCCGCCGCGGATCATCGCGTGCGGCGCCGGCATCGTCGGCGTCGATTCAGTCTGCGTTCATCTAGCGTGGTCGACATGAACCTGGAACTTGTGACGATTGTCGTCAGTGACTACGACGAGGCGATTGCGTTCTATGTGGACGTGCTCGGAATGGAACTGATCGAGGATTCTCCTTCCGTCGCCGGCAGCGGAATGGCGAAACGATGGGTCGTGGTTCGCCCCCCTTCATCAGTGACGGGCATACTCCTCGCTCAGGCCGACGG
>DAIOEY010000224.1:0-2063 GCA_036745995.1 Acidimicrobiales bacterium
TGAGCAGGTCGCCTGCTTTCAGAACGTCGCCGGGCATCTGGAGCCTGGCGGACTTTTTGTGATCGAGGTGCTCGTCCCTGACCTTCAGCGTCTCGCGCCGGGTGAGACGATTCGGCCCTTTGCCGTGTCGTCGACGCGCCTCGGCTTCGACGAGTACGACGTCGTGACCCAATCGCTCACCAGTCACCACTACTGGAACGACGACGGGCACTTCGACTCGGTCGCGATTCCATTTCGCTACGTCTGGCCCTCCGAGCTCGATCTGATGGCGCGACTCGCGGGCATGACACTTGTGCAACGGTGGGCGGGTTGGCAACGAGAGCCGTTCACTGGCGAAAGTGCCAAGCACGTTTCAGTTTGGAAGTTGGACGGCTAGTGGAAACTGAAGCGTCTGCACCTTCGTCCGTGAGCTCGTCAGCGGCCCGGGGACCGGGTGGCAACCGGCGTCGTGTGACGACCCGCGTCGGAGCGTCGTGCCCGGCGAAGGAATACCAACGTCAGGGCGACGAAGATGACGGCGGTAAGCCCCGTCGGCGCGAAGACCCAGGGCGACGCCGCTGAGGTCCTGACGGCGGACGATAGCACCACCGTGCTATGACGTGAGGGGTCGACCACGCCGCTCACGTCGGCACCGGACGCGGAGAAGGTCGTCATCGAGCCAATGAGCTCGTGGTACGTGACGCCACCCACGGTGTAGCCGCCGTGACACGTGTACCCGGCGCTGTTGCTGCCGCTGCCGCCGATGTTTCCGGCGCAGTTGGTCACGGTGACCGCGACGGGGATGCCGTGGGTCTTCAGTCGGTCGATACGGGCGTTGTCGTTGGCGACCGAGAGAAAACTCACGACGAGCACCGCGGCGAAGACGACCAGTCCGAGCGCCCCTGCGAACAGCCAGAAGTTGCGTCCCACGCCAAGCGCAGCTGCACCGCGAAGCGACGTGGCGCGGTCGTCGAGCGATAGGGGTCCAGAGGTTGCGCTCGCCGGCGCGAGACCCTGGACCATGTCGGGTTCGTCGTGTTGCGCGTGGGTCATGTGGCTTCTCACTAGGGGCTGGGTCCTGGGCGACTGGCGACGAGACGCCATTGGATCGCCCGTGCGTGTCGATGGATGTTCATCTACGATATCGGCGAACGGGCCCGAACGGCTGACGACGGGCGAGAAGGTCCGGGAGGGGACGATCGTGGCAACGAGAGAAGAACTGAGGACGCTGAACGGAGAGTTTGCGGACGCGTTGGAGCAGCGTGACGCGGACCGACTGGCCGAGCTGTACGTCGACGACGCGGTCTTTCTCGTGCAAGGGTCGCCCACGGTTACTGGTCGTGCGGCGATCCGCGAGATGATGGCGAGTCTGCCAGCGAGCACCAAGCGGACTTCCTTCGAGACCGTGGAGGTATACGAGGACGGCGACCTCGTAGTCGACGTCGGGACGTTGCTCAGCGACGGTACGCGCGTCGGCAGCTACGTCGTTGTCTATCGCCGTCAAGCGGATGGGACGTTGAAGATTGCCGTCGACGTCCCGATCAGTGATCACTAGCGCCGCGTGGTGTACCTCGCTTCGGGATCGTCATTAATCTGCCTTCGTGCGACTCGAATTCACCGGCGAGATTTGGTTCTGGAAGGGACCGGCGCCGTGGTATTTCGTCACCGTCCCCGAAGAGGAGAGCGCTGAACTGCACGCGGTCTCGCCAGTCGTGAGTTACGGGTGGGGCGTGATCCCCGTGGTCGCGAGGATCGGCAGGACCCGCTGGGAGACATCACTTTTTCCCAAGGACGGTGGCTACCTCGTGCCGGTCAAGGCCTGGGTGCGAGAGGCCGAAGGACTCGACGTCGGCGTGATGGCTCGGGTAGTTCTCACTGTCGGGGTCTCGTACTGAGTCCCGCTCAACTATGCCGCTCGGGACGTTCGCGCGTGTTGCGTTCCGTGACTGTCAAAGACCAGGGCGCGGGCGCTCACCGAAGTCCTCGGGTATCTCGACTGGTCCGCCGACGCGCCGGGGCGACGCGTTCTTACTTGCGAGTAGCGACGAAGACGGGTATCTCGCGTTCGGTCTTCAACTGGTACT
>DAIOEY010000225.1:0-2061 GCA_036745995.1 Acidimicrobiales bacterium
CGCGCGGGCATCTCACCCATCGACTGACTGCGCGCCGTCGGTCCCACCTTGCGGTGCGCGCTGCCGACGACGGGCTGCACGGTCGGCACGCCAAAGATCGCGCACGTCGCGCCCGTGTTGGTAAAGACCAAGGGGTAGTAGATCGTCCCGGCCGTGCCTTGGGACGCGCCGTGCGTGACGGTGATCTGTGCCGAGACGCAGTTCTTCGCCGCTGCCGCTGACGCCGCCACCGAGCCAATGACCGGCAGTGATCCGCCAGCCACGAGGCCACTGACGCTCAAAGCCACCGCGACGATTGCTTGCTTCATTGATTTCATGGCGCTGTTCCTTCCGTGCCCTTTTATGGAATGTGTCCGGCCGACGAGGCAACTTACCTGGGGCCACTTCGACAGTTCTGAGGCCGATGACGGTGCTTCGCAAGCGTGCCGTTGGACCTGCGGCGTCGTCAGCGGAAAGTTCCAAGAGGGACTTGTTCTAATTATGACTATCCCGATAGGATTTAAGGTAATTAGGGATCGTCGTTAAGAAACGGGAAGAATCAATGACATTGATCGAGGGATCGCCCACCGCCGAAGAGGACATCAAACGGTCCAGCGATTTCTTGCGCGGCGACCTTTCGTCTGAACTGGCCACCAGCGCCGCCTCCGTCTCGGGCTCGTCCGAGCATCTGCTCAAGTTTCACGGGATCTACTCCCAGGACAACCGCGACGTTCGACGGGAGCGCTCACTCGCCGGCGAGTCCCTCGAGTACATCTTCATGGTGCGAGTCGCCATTCCCGGCGGCAAGCTCTCCACCGACCAGTGGCTGGCGCTCGATCAGATCGCGGGTGACGTCGCCGACGGCACGGTTCGATTGACCACGCGCCAGGCCGTGCAGTTCCACGGCGTCTTGAAGCAGGGTCTTCGACCCATGGCCTACGAGCTCGACGCCCATCTGATGACCTCGTTCGGCGCCTGCGGGGACGTCGTGCGAAATACCGTCATGTGTCCTTCACTCATCTCGAACCCCTCCGACCACCGCATGCTGGACATGGCCGATCGCATCGCCAGGACCTTCAAGCCGACGACCAACGCGCACTGGGAGATATTCGTCAACGGTGACAAGAGCGCGTCGCGCGAGTTCGCCGAGGAACACGAGTTCTACGGCGCCACGTACCTGCCGCGCAAGTTCAAGATCGCCATCGCCAATCCGCACGAGAACTGCGTGGACGTCCTCGCCCAGGACCTGGGGCTGATCCCCGCGGTCCACGAAACACTCGGTGAGGGTTTCAACGTCGTCGTCGCGGGCGGTCTCGGTCGCTCGTACGCCCAGCCCGACACGTTCGCCCGTCTCGCCGATCCACTTACCTTCGTCACCTACGAGGAACTGAACGACGTGATCCGCGCGGTGCTCGCCACCTACCGCGACCTCGGTGACCGGACGAACCGGCGACGCGCTCGCATGAAGTACGTCGCCGCCGACATGGGCTTCCCGGCGTTTCGCGCGTCGATCGAGGAACGTTACGGACGGCCGTTGCGCGAGGCGCTGCCGGTCACGTTCGATGAAGCCGACGATCACCTTGGTTGGAGCCAATCGAATGACGGTTCCTGGCAACTCGGCATTCGCGTCGGTGCGGGACGAGTGAGCGACGTGGGGCCGGGGCACGGTCTGCGCAGTGCGCTACGCGAGATCGCCCATCGCTTCGACGTCTCGTTTCTCATCACTGCGCAACAGGACCTGGTGATCACCCAGATCCCCGAGCGTGACCGCGTCACGATCGACGCGCTGCTCGGCGCGCACGGCGTACGTGGGGTCGACGAACTGGGCAGCGTCGAGCGGTCGGCGCTCGCGTGCCCCGCACTGCCGACGTGCAGTCAGGCTCTGGGCGAGGCGGAACGAAAGTTGCCCGATCTCGTGTCACTGGTCCAAAGTGAACTCGACAGCAATGGACTCACGAAACGACGTCTGCAGCTGCGCATGACCGGTTGCCCCAACGGTTGCGCCCGCCCGGCCGTGGCCGAGGTGGGCGTGGTGGGCCGTACCAAGAACTCCTACGACCTCTACCTCGGGGGTGGACCTCG
>DAIOEY010000226.1:0-2011 GCA_036745995.1 Acidimicrobiales bacterium
GACGCGCAGTACGCGGCGTGGCATTTTCGCGACGTGCTCGACCACCTCGGCGTCGCGGCCGAGGCGATCTACCTTTGCGAAGCCGGCGAACCGCTCGCGGCGGAACACTTGCTGCTCTCGTTGGCGACGCCCGGTTATGACCCCGAGCACGACGACGCGCTCGCCGATCGCGTCAATGCCTTACTGGAGTGACCGACGGCTCGATTTTTGGGTGGCCGTCTTATTGGTAGCGCGGTCATCGTTGCTCGGTGGCGACGCCATCCCTCAACTCGACTGAGCGAGTGATGGCGACCGCGTCGAGTAGTCGCCGGTCGTGGGTGACGAGCAGGAGGGTTCCCGCGAAGTCGCGCAGCGCACTCTCCAGTTGCTCGATCGCGGGCAGGTCCAGATGGTTGGTCGGTTCGTCGAGGACGAGGAAGTTGACCCCGCGGGCCTGGAAGATCGCCAACTCCGCCCTCGTCCTCTCGCCGGGCGACAACGACGCCGTCGGCCGGGTCACCTGTTCGGCCCCGAGTCCGAATTTCGCGAGCACCGTGCGCGTCTCGGACTTCGTGAGGCCGCTGCGTTCCTGGACGTAACTCGCGAGATCGTGGTCCGCGCCGAGCGCCCGGCGGTCTTGGCCGAGCACCCCGGTGGCGACGCTTGGTCCGATTCGTCGCGTGCCACTCGCTAACTCAACCGAGCCGAGCAGTGCCGCGACCAGTGTTGACTTGCCCGAACCGTTGGTTCCGGTGAGGGCCATCCGGTCACCCCAGTTGATCTCGAGGTTCACGGGCCCCAATTGGAAGTTGGGTCGTGCGACGACGGCGCCCACCAGTTGAACGACGACGCTGCCAGAACGGCGCGCCTCACTGATGGAGAATCGCAGGTCCCAGCCGTCGAAGGGTTTCTCCACCACTTCCAGGTTCTCGATCGCCCGTTCGGTCTGGCGCGCCTTGTGCGCGAGGTTCTCGGTGCGATTGATGCGAAAGTCCCGCTGGGCCTTGTCGTGGTCGCGGGGGTTCTTCACTTCTTTTCGAACCCCGACGTCGGCCCACTGGCGCTGGCGCTGGGCGCGACTCGACAGCTGGTCGCGCGTTCGCTGGTACTCCTCGAACCTCTCCTGGGCGAGCCGCTCGGCGTTGGCGCGTTCGCTCTGGTACCCGGCCCAACCGCCGGCGAAGGATCGAGCGGTGCGCGAGTGCTCGTCGATCTCGAACACGGTTTCGACCGTGCGCTCGAGGAACTCACGGTCGTGCGAGACAATGACGGTGCCGCCCGCTCGCTGGCGGACCCAGGCTTCGAGTCGTGCGAGACCGTCAAAGTCCAGGTCGTTGGTCGGTTCGTCCAACAGGACGATGTCGAATCGCGACAGTTCGATGGCGGCCAGGGCGACCTTCGCCTCTTGACCCCCCGAGAGCGTCGCCGTCTCGCTGTTCGCCAGTTCCGGGCGCAATTCGAACTCGCTGAGGACCGTCGCCAATCGGGCGTCGAAGGTGTCGGCGCCGAGCGACTCGTAGCGCGCCAGCGCACGAACGTAGCGGTCATTCGCGCTTCCAGAGTTTGACGCCAGGTCCGATGCGGCGGCCATGAGTTCGTGCTCGGCGTCGAGGACGCCGGTACGACGAGCCAGCGCGTCACGAACGGTCTCACGATCCCGCCGTTCGTGCTCCTGAGCGAGGTAGCCCACCGTCGCCCCGGGCGGATCGACGGTGATCGTTCCACTGTCGGGCCGTTCGAGCCCGGCGAGTAGCTGCAGCAGCGTCGACTTTCCGACGCCGTTGGGTCCGATGACGCCGATCCGACTCTGGGGTCCGACCGTGAGCGACACGTTGTCGAGCACCGGGCGACCGCCGCGGTCGTGGGACAACTGGGACGCGTTCAGTACAGCGAGGGTGTTCGATGAGCGAGAGGAAGTACGCGGGTGCGGCATCTGAAATCTCCAGGAACGAGGGACAAGGTTCGAAGGGACGACGTCAGTTAGTTGCGCACGAGGAGAGATTAGTACCGCAGCGGTCCCGGATGCGACACT
>DAIOEY010000227.1:0-2005 GCA_036745995.1 Acidimicrobiales bacterium
TTAGAAGTATCGCGACCGTTGGGATCCACGAGCGTGAACGTTCACCTACTTATGGGGGGCCGCCCGGGTCTCGATCCCGGCACCTTGGGATTAAAAGGAACTTTCCAATGGTTGTTCTGTGTCGGTCTCGTTGCGTACGTCCATTGTTTTCAAGGAATCGTGTTGTTCTGTGTCGGTCTCGTCTCGTGGTGTTGCAGAAATATGAGGCCTAAAATGAGGCCTGTCCGGACCTAGTAACCCGTATTTGTCCGGCCATCATTAAGTTCAAATTGCTCCGGTTCGCGTCGGGCCTTCGACACCAAAGGTGACTAAGTCATGGATCGTCAGTGAGCGGCGCCGCTGATGCTGCTGGTATGTGTGGGGAAGGCAAATTAGCGAGTCAGTCGGAAAGTTTCGCTACCAGGAGAAACTGCGTCAAAGCGATACCCACTTCACAACACCGAAGTCGCGCCAGGTCGGGCGCACTCAAACAGATTGAGCGTCGAGCCGCGCGAGTGTCAGGAGGGTCGCATGGTGCCTTCGCGTAGGTAGCGCGCGTGCCACGAGAGCGCCTCCTCGATCAAGTGCGGGGTGTGCTTGCCGGGGGCCGTGGCGCTCGCGCGGTCGAAATAGTCCTGCAGCATCGGCCGGTAGTCGGGGTGCGCACAGTTGTCGATGATCTTCTGAGCACGCCGGCGCGGCGCCAGGCCGCGCAGGTCCGCTACGCCACATTCGGTGATGACGACGTGCACGTCGTGCTCGGTGTGGTCCACGTGGCTGACCATCGGCACGATTGAGGAGATCGCGCCGTTCTTGGCGGTCGAGGGCGTGAGGAACATCGCAATGTAAGCGTTGCGGGCGAAGTCACCCGAGCCGCCGATGCCGTTCATGATGCTCGAGCCCATCACGTGGGTGGAGTTGACGTTGCCGTAGATGTCGGCCTCGATAGCGCCGTTCATCGCCAAACACCCGAGTCGGCGTATTACCTCGGGATGATTGCTGATCTCCTGGGGTCGAAGGATAATCCGGTCGTGGTACTCGGCGATGTTGGCGTGCAGGTCGGCCGCTCCTTCCTCACTGAGCGAGAAGGCGGTAGCCGAGACGGTGCTCATCGTGCCCGAGTTCAGCAACGCCAGCATGCCGTCCTGGATGACCTCCGTGTACGCGGTCAGCGGACGGAACGGCCCACCGTCGAGTCCGCGAAGGACGGCGTTGGCGATGTTGCCGACGCCCGACTGCAGGGGCAGGAGCGACGCGGGCAGGCGCCCTCTCTTCACCTCGTAGGCCAGGAACTCCAAGAGGTGTTCGGCGATTCGCTGCGAGGTGTCATCGACCGGTTTGAACGCCGTGTTGCGATCGGGGGAGTTCGTCTCGACGACGGCCACAATCTTCTCTGGTCGGCAATGCAGGTAGGGAACGCCGATGCGGTCGGACGCTTGGAGGATTTGGATGGGCTTGCGAAATGGCGGTAGTGCGGTGCCGTAATAGATGTCGTGCATCCCCTCGAGCGCGGCGGGCTGCCACGCGTTCACCTCGAGGATGATGCGGTCGGCCATGTCAATCCACGTCTTGTTGTTGCCGACCGAGGACGACGGGATCAGTTCGCCGTCCGCGGTGATACCGGACACCTCTACGACCGCGACGTCGAGGTGTCCGAAGGCGCCCTCCCAGACCATCTGCGCGACGTGCGAGAGATGCATATCGAGGTAATCGAGCAGTCCGGCATTGATCTTGGCGCGACTCACCGGGTCAGACTGGTACGGCATGCGCATGTCGATCGCGTCGACCGCTGCGAGCGCACCGTCAAGCTCGGGAGCCGTCGACGCCCCTGTCCAGACACTCACCGCGAAACGGTCACCTCGTTTGGCCGCGTCTTCGACTCGTCGCACGAGAGCCCCGGGTACCTTCTTGGGATAGCCCGCCCCCGTAAAGCCGCTCATCCCGACATTGTCGCCCGGTCGTATGAATTCGGCTGCCTCGTCGGGCGACATGACCCGACCCGCGATTGACGCACTCTTGATTCGAA
>DAIOEY010000228.1:0-1989 GCA_036745995.1 Acidimicrobiales bacterium
AGGAATCCATAGGTTGCAGTACTCGATTTCATGCCTTACTCCGATGGTTGAGGGGACTGCAGTTACTGCGAGACGCCTCGGCGGCTCTTTTTCGTTCGTGAAGAACGGTGCCGATCTTCGTTCCACGGTGCGACGCAACAGACGTGGCCAGAACCACCTCCCCACGACTCGCGACGCGAAATGGAGCGAAATCCATGTTTCCCAGGCCATTCTTTGGCTCGGACCGAGCGTTCACGTCCACGGTCCAACCGTTCATTTTCCTCGCGCACTCTTGGCAAGTCGAGAGACCAGTCTCATTTCGACCAGCAGCGCGCCGAGCGCAACCGACGCCAACATCGTCTCGAAAACGAACCATTTAGGGACGACGACCAGGAACTTCCCGGAATTCTTCGATGAAGGCGTCACGCGAGATTGAGCAGCCCCAGACGGGCGTCGAAACGACATAACCGACCTCCAGCCAGATGAAAGCGTCGAGCCCGAACGGGCGACAATCGTCTCGATCGTCCGACTCAAACTTGGCGTCTTGAACACGAGAGGAACACTTCCTTACGCCCCTCCATTGTACACGGCGCGACCGTCCGTCGTGGCGACGAAGCCCAATGAACATAGGCACTTCCAAGGTCCCGCGACACCAAAGAGTGCGGCCGGTGACGTCATGTCCTGCCCGGGAGACGAAGATTCGACACGCGTCAATCCCTCTTCGGAGTCCGCCAAGGAGGTCTGTCCCGGTGCGACACGGCCGACGAACGTGTCATCCACCTCGTACGACGTCAGGGGGACGATCTCTCGTGGGGCGGCGATGGTCTCGATTCACGGGCCAACGCCGTCGAGGACGAACACGACAGCGCCACCACAACCCGGTCATCGACGCAATATTCGAAAAAGCTCACCGAATCGTGCGGTACCATCATTTTCACAGCTCTAGACGACACGGTTGTTGAACCCCATCTTGCGGTCGACCCTTGTCAGGAGCGTCATGAAGTCTCATCGATCGAGATCAGGCGAGAACCTCGGTGCACGCCTCGCCCTGCCCTTCGACTAGCGCCAGCAACTACGGCCGCTTAGCGCGGCGTGGCTCAGCCGTGCCGATTTCTCCCTCACCTCACTTCGGGTCTCTAACACGCCTGCGTGCGGACAATCCGAGAACTATCAGTCCGGTGCCGACGGCTTGGCGCCGAAGTGAAGGCACTCGTCTTCAACGGACCGGGACTCAAGTCGTGGTCTGACGTACCGATGCCGACGGTACTGGAGCCGAGCGACGCCGTCATCAAGGTCGATCTGACGACCATTTGTGATTCGGACCTGCGCATCCTTCGCGGCGACGTCCCCGCGGTCGCTGCCGGACGTATCCTCGGCCACGAAGCAATCGGCACCGTCACCGAGATCGGCAGCCGCGTGCGGCGCGTCGCCGTGGGTGACCGAGTCCTGGTTTCGTGCATCAGCGTCTGCGGCACCTGTCAGTCCTGCCAGCGCTATCACGCCGGTCAGTGCTCGGGCGGCGGCGGTTGGATACTCGGTCACCTCATCGACGGCACCCACGCGGAGTACGTCCGCGTTCCCTTCGCCGACACCTCGACCTACGCAATTCCCGAGGGCGTCAGTGACGAGCGAATGCTCATGATCGCGGACATTCTTCCCACGGCCTACGAAGCGGGCGTCCTTTCCGGTACCGTTCATCCCCTCGACGTCGTGGCCGTCATCGGTGCGGGCCCCGTTGGGATTGCGGTGATCGCGATCGCCAAGTTGCTCAGTCCGCAGAGCATCATCGCGATCGACGTCGACGACAATCGACTGACCATGGCCAAGGCGTTCGGCGCCGACGTCACGATCAACAGCAGCGTGTCGAGTCCCCTCCAGGAAGTTCAGCGGGTCACCAACGGCGACGGCGTCCACGTCGTCATTGAGACGGTCGGTTCCGACGAGATGTTTCAACTCGCGACGACGCTGGTTCGTCCAGTGGGTCACCTCGCCAAGATCAGCTCTCACGGC
>DAIOEY010000229.1:0-1968 GCA_036745995.1 Acidimicrobiales bacterium
AGCGCCCACGAGCGCCGACCCGAACTCCCCCGACCACGCACCGCGTACCTCGTGAGGACCGATGCCCTACACTTCGGCCAATGAACGCACTCTTTGACGTCGCAGGAAAGACCGTCCTCGTCACTGGCGGCAGTCGCGGCATCGGCGAGATGATCGCGCGTGGTTTCGTCGAAGCGGGGGCGACGGTCTTCATCTCGTCACGCAAGGCCGAGGTCTGCAACGATCTGGCGGCGCAACTCTCCACGGTTGGTTCCTGCACTCCCCTGCCGGCGGACCTTTCGACCGAAGCCGAGTGTCAGCGACTGGCCAACGAACTGGCGCGTCGGATCGACCACCTCGACGTGCTCGTCAACAACGCCGGCGCGACGTGGGGGGCGCCGATCGACGAGTACGACGAGAAGGCCTTCGAGCGGGTCTTCGCCCTGAACGTGAAGGGCGTCTTTCACTTGACCAAGTTCCTGCGCCCCCTCCTCGAGGCCGCGGGAACACCCGACAGCCCCGCGCGGGTCATCAACATCGGGTCCATCGACGGGCTGAAGGTCCCGATGCTCGAGACCTACGCGTACTCGGCCTCCAAGGCCGCGGTGCACCAACTGACCCGACACCTCGCCAAACGACTGGCGCCGAACGTGACGGTGAACGCCATCGCCCCGGGTCCCTTCGAATCCAAGATGATGCACGCGACACTCGAGGCCTTCGGCGACGCGATTGCGGCGAGCGCGCCCATGAAGCGGATCGGTCGGCCCTCGGATATGGCTGGCGCGGCGATCTTTCTCGCCTCACCAGCGGCGAGTTACATCACGGGCGTGGTCTTGCCCGTCGACGGGGGCATCGCGACGCTTTCCTAGCCGGGCTGATTGCCCAGCGTGATCGTCAAGGTGAGGTGCTTCTTTCCTCGCACGACCTCCACCGTGATGTTGTCGCCGGGTCGCTTGGCGGAAATGACGCTGGTGACGTCCTGGGCCGAGGAGATCTTCGTGGCGTCGATCTTGACGATGATGTCACCTTGCTTCACGCCGGCGGAGGAGGCGCCGGTTCCCGAGATGACGCTCATGACGACCGCACCCGAGGAAATGGTGAAGCCGTACTGCACCTGCAGTTCCGGACTCATCGACATGATCTCCACACCAATGAACGCGCCGTGGTTCACCACGCTGGCGCCGGCCTTCAGAGACTTCAAGAGTGACTGGATGGTGGCGACGGGGATGGCGAAGCCGATGTTCTGCGCGCTGGTGCCGTCGGGCAGGGTCCCCGCGACGGCGGTGTTCATGCCTATGACGTTGCCGCGCGAGTCGAGCAGCGGTCCCCCGGAATTGCCCGGGTTGATCGCCGCGTCGGTCTGGATCATGTTGTTGAGCGTCTCCGAGGTCGTGCTGGTGCCCGCCGTGACCGTGCGGCCGAGGGCGGAGACGATTCCCTGAGTGACGGTGGGCGTGCCCGCGGCGAGTCCGAGCGCGTTGCCGATGGCGACGACGGCGTCACCCGCGACCAAGGCGTTCGAGTTGCCCAGCGTCACGGCGGGGAGTCCGGAGGCTCCGTTGATGCGAATCAGTGCGACGTCGTCGATCGGATTGGTGCCGACCAGGGTGGCGGGCAGGCTCTTGGTCGATCCGGTTCGGGTCACCGTGATGGAGCCACCACCCACGGCGGCGGCGATCACGTGATTGTTGGTCACCACGTAGCCGTTCGCGGTGACGATCATGCCGGTGCCCTGATCCTCGGTGCCCTGGCCCTTCACGTCGATGGACACGACCGAGGGAATCACCTTCTGCACCAGTGCGGGAATACTCATGCCGCTCGGCAGAATGGCGCCGCCCGGAGCGGTACTGACGGTGCTGACCGTGAGTCCACCAGATGTGGACGATCCCGGCGCGCTGTAGTGCCCGGCGAGCCCGCCCACCAACGCCGCGACGAGTAGTAGCGAGATGCGCGTGGACCAGGGCGTACGTGACGAGCGGCCTTGGGAGG
>DAIOEY010000230.1:0-1966 GCA_036745995.1 Acidimicrobiales bacterium
TTGGCGGAGGGAGTGGGATTTGAACCCACGGTGGGCAAGCCCACGCCGGTTTTCAAGACCGGTACATTCGGCCGCTCTGTCATCCCTCCGCGCAGAATGCTAGTTGACGGGGGGTTCAGCCCTTCTTGTGCAGACGTGCGCGTCCGGCGCGGTCGAGCACGACCTTGCGCAGCCGTACGGACTTCGGGGTCACCTCGGCCGACTCGTCGTCGGCGATGAACTCGAGGGCCTGCTCGAGCGAGAAGATGGTGGGCGGCGCGATGCGCTCGGTGTTGTCACTACCCGAGGCGCGCATGTTGGTGAGCTTCTTCTCCTTGGTCGGATTCACGTTCATCTCGTCCGAACGCGCGTTCTCGCCAACGATCATGCCCTCGTAGACCTCGACACCGGGTCCGACGAACAACACGCCGCGGGCCTCCAGGTCGATGAGTGCGTTGCCGGTCGTGTAGCCGCGTCGGTCCGACACGAGCACGCCCTTCTGGCGCAGGCGGATGTCGCCGAACCACGGGGCGTAACCGTCGAAGTTCGAGTGCATCATGCCCGACCCGCGGGTCTCGGTCATGAACTCGGTGCGAATGCCGACGAGGCCGCGCGCCGGGATGCGCCATTCGAGACGAACCCATCCGGTGCCGTGGTTCACCATGTCGACCATGGTGCCCCTTCGCGTGGCGAGCAACGTCGTGACCGAACCGACGAACTCCTCGGGGACGTCGATGGTGACGTGTTCGAGCGGCTCGTGGACCTTGCCGTCGACGATCTTGGTGACGACCTGGGGTTTTCCGACCGTGAGCTCGAAGCCCTCCCGGCGCATGGTCTCGATCAAGACGGCGAGTTGCAGTTCACCGCGACCCTGGACCTCCCACGCGTCGGGTCGCTCGGTCGTGAGCACCCGCAACGAGACGTTACCGACGAGTTCCTTGTCGAGGCGATCCTTCACCATGCGCGCGGTGAGGAGTCTCCCTTCGGTACCGGCCAGGGGTGAGGTGTTGATCCCGATCGTCATCGACAGGCTGGGCTCGTCGACGTGCAGTGGCTCGAGCGCGATGGGGTTGTCCGGATCGGCCAACGTCTCGCCGATGGTGATGTCCTCGAATCCCGCGACGGCGACGATGTCACCGGGTCCCGCACTCTGGGCCGGGATCCGCTCGAGGGCCTCGGTGATGAACAGTTCGGTGATCTTGGCGTGCTCGATGGAGCCGTCGATGCGACACCACGCCACGCGCTGGCCACGCTCGAGGTAGCCGTTGATGATGCGACAGAGCGCGAGGCGGCCCAGGTACGGCGACGCGTCGAGGTTGCAGACGATCGCCTGGAGACCGTGGCCCTCCTGGTATTCGGGCGCGGGTACGAAGTCGGCGATCGTCTGAAAGAGCGGCGTGAGATCCCCGCCAGTGTCGTCGGGACTCGTTGACGCCCAGCCCTGTCGCGCGCTCGCGTAAAGGATCGGGAAGGCGATCTGGTGCTCGTCGGCGTCGAGGTCCAAGAAGAGATTCTCGACCTCGTTCACGACCTCCTTGACGCGCGCGTCGGGGCGGTCGACCTTGTTGATGACGAGCACGACCGGCAGCCGGCGCTCGAGCGTCTTGCGCAGGACGAAGCGGGTCTGGGGCAGGGGACCCTCGGCCGCGTCCACGAGCAGGATCACGGCGTCGACCATGGCCAGTCCGCGTTCGACTTCGCCGCCGAAGTCGGCGTGTCCCGGGGTGTCGATGATATTGATCGTGAGGCCGTTCCACTTGACGGCGGTGTTCTTGGCGAGGATGGTGATGCCCTTTTCGCGCTCCAGGTCGCCCGAGTCCATGACACGGTCGGTCAGCTCCTCGTGGGCCGTGAAGGAGCCGGTTTGACGCAGCATCATGTCCACCAACGTCGTCTTTCCGTGGTCTACGTGGGCGATAATTGCGATATTTCGGAGGGATTTGCGTAAGGTCATGACCCATCCACGCTAGTGGGCGCGGCTGCGCCC
>DAIOEY010000231.1:0-1960 GCA_036745995.1 Acidimicrobiales bacterium
TCCAGGTGCAGCGCCTGGGGGTTCATGGTCAACGTCGTGAACAGGATGTTGTCCGACTCGGAGACCGTGCGACCCGGTTGGTGGCGATAGATCGTGTTCAACTCGAACTCCTCGAACCAGAGTCCCCGCTGCTCAACGATGTTGAACTCCTCGTCGCTCATAGGTCCAACCGCAATTCCGGTCCGGTGGCCGCGCGCACTTCGTCGACACTCACGCCGGCCGCCACTTCTCGCAGGACCAGTCCGTCGCCTTCCACGTCGATGACCGCCATGTCGGTGATGATGCGGTGCACGCAGCGCTCTCCGGTTAGTGGGAGCGAACACTCCTTCACGATCTTGAGATTCCCGTCCTTGTTCACGTGCTCCATCATGACGAGGACTCGCTTCGCACCGTGGACGAGGTCCATCGCCCCACCCATGCCCTTGACGGTCTTTCCTGGCACCACCCAGTTGGCGAGGTCGCCGTGTTCCGAGACCTCCATCGCGCCGAGCACCGCCACGTCGATGTGGCCGCCGCGAATCATCGCGAAGGACAAAGCGGAGTCGAAGAAACTTGCCCCGGGCAATACCGTCACGGTCTCCTTGCCCGCGTTGATCAGATCGGGGTCCTCCTCTCCTTCTATTGGGTACGGTCCGACGCCGAGGATCCCGTTCTCGGAGTGCAGCACGACGGTGATCCCTGGGGGTACGAAGTTCGGCACCAAGGTCGGCATGCCGATCCCCAGGTTGACGTAGTCGCCGTCCTTCAACTCCAACGCCACGCGTGCCGCCAGTTCGAGGCGAGTGAGTGTCATCGGTCCGCCCCTTTCGGCCGAGTTTCCGTCGTTGCGTTGTCACTGGCGCGCGGCGTGACCGTGCGTCGCTCGATCCGCTTCACCGTGTTCCTCACCTCGACGACCCGCTGCACGAAGATCCCGGGTGTGTGAATCGTGGCGGGGTCCAGATCGCCGGGCTCGACGAGTTCCTCGACCTCAGCAATGGTGACGCGTCCGGCCTGGGCACAGAGTGGATTGAAGTTCTGCGCCGACTTCTCATAAATGAGGTTCCCGTACCGGTCGCCGTAGCGGGCGTGCACCAGGGCGAAGTCGCACGTGATGCCCCGCTCGAGGACGTACTCCACGTCGTCGAAGACTCGCGACTCCTTCGGCGCGGACAACAGCGCGGCCACGATGTCCGTGGCGTAGCGAAGGGGCAGACCGCCGTCGGCGACCTGGGAGCCGACGCCGGCTCTTGTGTAGAACGCCGGGATGCCGCTGCCGCCGGCGCGGAGACGTTCGGCGAGGGTTCCCTGGGGCACGAGTTCCACCTCCAGCTCACCGGCCAGGTACTGGCGCGCGAACTCCTTGTTCTCCCCCACGTACGAGCCGGTCGTTCGTCGGATCCTCTTGGCCTTCAAGAGAAGTCCGAGCCCGAAGTCGTCAATCCCGCAGTTGTTACTCACGGTCTCCAGATCGGTTGTGTCGCCCGCGACCAGTGCGTCGATGAGTGCCGTCGGAACACCGCAGAGCCCGAAACCTCCCACGGCGATCGACGAGCCGCTTGCGATGTCCGCTACGGCCTCGCGTGCGGTCGCGACAGCCTTGTTCATCGCCGAGCTCCTGCTTCGGGGTACTTGCGCAATGGACTCATCGCCACTTCACCGTCTCTCTTCATGACTTCTCGACTTTCTGCGCGGCAAGGCACGGTCTGCCCACGAATCATCTTCGCGCGTTCGTGCCCTCAACGAACCCTGCCACTCCTTGGAACCGCTATCCAACGGTACGTCAAAGGGCACTTGACGACTCCATAAGTGGGATAAAAGGGGGCGAATGTTCTGAAAGGACCTTTTCCTCTATTGACATTCCCTAGGAACTCCATAGGTTGAGTCGATGGCAGAGATTGACACTTCGGGCGTTGAGGCAGAGCCGCGCCATCCGATCTTCATTCAGGACTTCATTGACATCGACGCGCCCTTCGAGACG
>DAIOEY010000232.1:0-1955 GCA_036745995.1 Acidimicrobiales bacterium
CGGCGACCATCGTGACGATCTGTTGCGACGAGGGAGAGAAGTACCTGAGTGACTATTTCATTCCGTCGCGCGAAGGCGTGACGAACAACACGTGAGGCTGGTCCTCGGCGTCGGGACCACGATGTTGGTTCGCCGCGACGCCTAGCGAACGGCGTCGTCCTAGGAGACTGTTGAATAATTCGGCTCGGAATGCCGAACTTCACCCCGCCCGTCATCGAGAATTGAAGGGTGCAAGGACTCAGTGAACCCAACCGTGAACTACTCGACGCGTCGGCGCTGTGTCGCCAACTCGTCCCCAAGGGCAGTGTCGAAGCCTTCTTGGCCGACCATCGCCACGAATTGTTCCCCGACGAGATGTTCGAGGACCTCTTTGCGTCCCAGCGTGGTCGCCCCTCAATTCCCGCGGACACGGTGGCTTCGGTCATGGTGCTCCAAGCGCTCGAAGGGCTTTCGGACCGCGACGCCGCCCGGGCGCTGACCGACCGGATCAGTTGGAAGGTGGCCTGTGGACTTGCCCTCGACGAGGCGGGCTTTGACTACTCCGTCCTCACCTACTGGCGCACTCGGCTGCGCAACTCGTCGCGTCCCGAGCGCATCTTCGACGCGGTGCGCGCGGTGATCGACGCCACCGGGGTCCTTAAGAGCAAGACCCGTCGAGCCCTCGACTCGACTCTGCTCGATGACGCCGTCGCGACCCAGGACACCGTCACCCAGTTGGTCGCGGCGATTCGACGGGTGCGCCGGGTCGTGCCCGGTGTCAGAGAGGTTGCCCTCGTCGCTCACGACTACGACAACGCTGGCAAGCCGCTCATTGCCTGGGACGACGAAGTCGCGCGGCGAGCTCGTCAACGCGCTGGTGAGTGACGCGCTTCGTCTCCTCGACGCCGGCGAGGACGTCGAGGACGTGGAGGGCGCCGCGGCGATGGGTCTGCTCGCGCTCATCGCGGGTCAGGACGTCGAGCTCGACGAGGTGGGTCGCTGGCGCATCGTGCGCGGGGTCGCGAAGGAACGCATCATCTCGGTGGTCGACCCCGAAGCGCGCCACATGCGCAAGTCCCGCGCCCACTACCGCGACGGCTACAAGGCGCACCTGGGCGTCGAGCCCGAGACCGGACTGATCACCGCGGCGGCGCTGACCCCCGCGAGCACTCCCGACGGGCCGACGGGGGTTGCGTTGCTGGTCGGTGAGGCGCCGGGGCGAGGTCCTCGCCGACGCCGCCTACGGATCGGGCGAGACCCTCGCCGCGCTGGGTGCCGCTGGCCATGAACCGGCGATCAAACCGCACCCCACCACCACTGCGATCCCCAGAGGGTTCCACCGCGACGACTTCATCGTCGACGAAGAGGCCGCCACGGTCACCTGTCCGCAGGGTCACGTCGTCGAGATCACCCCGCAGCGTCACGCCGTGTTCGGCGCACGTTGCACCAACTGCCCGCTGCGCTCACGATGCACCAACGCGCGCCACGGAAGGTCTTTCAAACTCACCGTTCACGACTCCGAACTCGTCGAGTCACGACGCGCCCGGCGCGACGGTGACTTCATTTCGGACTATCGAAACTATCGCCCGATGGTCGAACGATCGATTGCGTGGCTCGTGAAGGACCACTACCGACGAGTCAGATTCCGCGGCGTCGAGAAAAATCAGATGGGCCTCATGACCCGGGTCGCCGCCATCAACCTGCGACGTCTGGTCAACCTGGGACTCGACCACGACGGCACCTGGCGACTCGCCACCTGACGCCCGGCGCAAGTCCAGGTCGTCAATAAAGGGACCACATCACGGGCATTGCCCACCGGGGTGGCCGACTTTGACCCTCTTCACGTCGACGCTTCGGTTTAGACATATCCCGGACTTGCAGTTCTGAGAATACTCACCGATCGGGCGTTATTCAACAGTCTCCTAGAGCGGCGTGACGTACGCCCCGTGAATCCCGCCGTCGACGAGGAAGGTCGA
>DAIOEY010000233.1:0-1932 GCA_036745995.1 Acidimicrobiales bacterium
CGCCCGGAGGGGGGATCGCGACGACGTGGGGCTCGCGGCGACCTATAGGAGGATGTACGTATGCGTGGTCTGCATCTGGACCTCGGGGCTCAGCACAATCCGCGCATCGTGTCGGTGGTCCATCGCCACGTGAGCTAAACCAACGACGCCAACCACGGCCCTCGACCGGATACGCGCCCCTGTTGTGCCCGGCGGCATCGCGGCCGAAGTCATCCCCGAAAGCTGGGATAGCATTGAGACCCACCGAAGCGCGAACCTGCGGTTCCACGATCAACTCGCAGGAGGAACAGATGCAGGCACGCACGTCCACATGGTCCGGATCGCCCGAGGCGATCGAACGGTGGGTCGAGCACGTGACGACCACCGTGAAGCCAATGGTTGCAGGACTCCCCGGCAACGCCGGCGCGTACTTCTTCGTCGATCGCGCCAATCACCTCGCGCTGACGCTCACACTGTGGGACAGCGAAGAGGCTGTGCTGTCGAGTGATCAGACGGCCGAGGCGAGCCGAGCGTCGACCGTCGCCGCCACCGGCGTCGAACTTGTCAAGCGTGATCGATACGAAGTCGTGACTCAAGCCTGAGCTCGGCACGAGCGGAGGGATCTTGGATCGAAACCCGATCGTTCAAGATGTCAGTCAGGCGATCGTCAGGGCCTGCCACTCGGGCCTGCCCGTCGACAAGCTGCGGGTCGAGGTCCTGACCAGACTCACACGTTTGCTTCCGGCAGACGCTGTCTGGTGGGCAGCTGCCGATCCGGCCACCCTCCTCTTCACCAACACCTACCGGGCGGCGATCCCCGCGGACACGACGGCGTACTTCGTGGAGAACGAGTTCCTTCACGACGACTTCAACAAATGGTCGGAGCTGGCGCGGGATCGGGAAGGCGTAAGGTCGCTGGTCCAGGCGACCGGGGGCTCCCTCGGCCGGAGCGCCCGCTACCGCGACGTCTTCCAGCCGCTCGGCTTGGGCGACGAGTTGCGAACGGTGCTGCGGATCCACGGTGCCACGTGGGGCCTTCTGTGCCTGCATCGGGAGGCCGGACGCCCGTACTCTCGCAACGAGACGAAGTGGATGCGTCGCCTTGCTCCACACCTGGCGGAGGCAATGCGTGTTGCCCTGCTCGTCGAGAGCCTCGACTCGCCGGAGCACGATGGAGCCCCCGGTCTGGTCGTGCTCTCGACAGATGGTTCAGTGATCGGCAGCACTCCCGCCGGAGAACACTGGGTGGACGAGCTGAGCACCCACCGGGACCAGCACGTTCCTGTTCCCATCGAGGTGCAGGCGGTGGCGGCAAGCCTTCGCTCGATGGCCACCAACGACGCCGCAACCCCACGCCTTCGCGTCCGGACGAGGGCGGGTCGATGGGCCCTGCTGCACGCATCCTGGATGCACGTATCCGGTGAGGACGCAATCGCGGTGATCATCGAAGAAGCGAAGCCTACCGAGGTGGCATCGGTGATCATGCTCGCCTATGGCCTGACCAACCAGGAGCGCGTCGTCACGGGCCTCGTCTCGAGAGGCTTGTCCACGGCGGAGATCGCCGCAGAGCTTCACATCTCGATGGACACCGTTCAGGACCATCTGAAGTCCGTGTTCAACAAGACGGGAGTTGGTAGCCGCACGGAGTTGGTCGCGACGATCCTGCGACAGCACTATCTGCCTCGGGCCAAAGCCGGTCACCCGGTCGGTGTCAATGGCTTCTTCGCGTGACCGCGCCGCCGCGTAGGCAGCGCGGAGCTTTCTCGGGCGCGCATAGGCCTACCGCACTCGGCGCAGCCAGCGCCACCCGAGGACGACGATAACCAGGGTGGTCGACCACCACGTCGGGTAGGCGAGTGCGACCGGGATACGCTCGCGGAGCGTGTCGTCGTCGGCGAGCTGGAACGGCGGCAAGACGGCGTTCAAGATGCCGACTACGGCCATCGCTGGGCT
>DAIOEY010000234.1:0-1913 GCA_036745995.1 Acidimicrobiales bacterium
CATCACTGTCGACGCCGACCGGTTACACTACATTTTCTAGTGATTTAGTAGGATAAGAAAAGGAGTGGTGCATGCGGTTACTTTCTACAAGGTTTCGAGGGCTCTTGGGGGCTGCAACGGGGATGTCAGTCGCTTTGACCTCCGTCGCCCTGGCTCCCGCAAGTGCCTCGACGACCACCAACGTCAACGTGGTGGGGTACTCGGTAGTCGGTCCGGTTACCAAGGCCCTCGAGGCCGCGTTCCAGAAGACGCCGGCGGGGCAGAGCGTGACCTTCACCAATTCCTTTGGTGCGTCGGACACAGAGACGAACAACGTCGTCAACGGACAGAGTGCGGACCTGGTGAATCTCTCCTACGAGCCCAACGTCGCCACTCTCGTCAATGCCGGGAAGGTTCCCGTGAACTGGGCGAGCCAGGAGTTGACCTACGGACACGTGAATTCGGCTCTGAAGGGCAAGAAGCAGCAGACCGTCTACTCAACCCCGGGCATCATTACCGACTCGGTCGTCGTCTTCGTCGTTCGGCCGAACAACCCGCTGCAAATCGCAACGTGGGGCGACCTCATCAAACCTGGTGTGCAGGTGGTGACGCCGAATCCGGTGACATCGGGCAGCGCCAAGTGGAACCTCCTCGCGGGCTACACGTCACAACTCTCGCTCGGACGGAGCGCTAACCAGGCTCAAGACTTCTTGAAGTCATTACTTGAGAATACGGTGGCCCAACCGTCGAGTGGTTCCGCCGCATTGTCGACGTTCCTCGCGGGAACCGGCAACGTTTTGCTGGCCTACGAGGACGACGCTCTCGCCGCCAAGGCGGCGGGTGACGCCATCACGATCGTGACGCCCCCAGAGACACTCCTCATCGAGAATCCGATCGCCCTCACCCAGACTGGCCTCACGAACCCAGCCGCGACGGCGTTCTATCAGTACCTCTTCTCGGCAGCAGGTCAAACGATCTACTCCAGCCTTGGTTACCGCTCGGTGTTAAAGAGAGTGTGGACCAAGAGCCGGAAGACCTTCGCCTCATTTACGAAGCCGAGCTACCTCTGGTTCGTCTCCAAAATCGAGACCGGTGGTTGGCCCAGTGTCGATCCGATCTTCTTCGGCAGTGCGATCGTCCTTCCCAAACGCAACGCGACCCATCCAATTTCAGGAATCGTGACGTACCTGGAGCAATTTGCCGGCAAGAACACTTAACTCCCGACCCGTCCAAGAGACGAAGTGGCCGTCGCTCGAGCGGCGGTCACTACGTCGTGTCGTGGGAGATTCACGCTTCGGCGGACTGCTCGGTCGCGGTGTGGCGATGGTCTATCTCAGTTTGATCGTGATGATCCCGCTGGCCGCGCTGCTGACCAACGCCTGTGACGGCGGGCTCGCTTCGTTCTGGAGAGCGATCACCCAGACCGAGGCGATCGACGCGATACGACTCACGCTGCTCTGTTCGCTCAGCGCCGCGTTGTTGAACGCCGTGGCCGGCACGGCGACGGCGTGGATCTTGGTGCGCGACCGATTCTCGGGACAAGGGATCCTCAACGCCATCATTGATCTGCCCTTCGCGCTCCCGACGGTGGTCGCGGGTGTGACGTTCTACACCCTCTACGGTCCGCTGTCGCCCGTCCACGTCAACGTGACCGGGTCGTGGATTGGCATCACCATCGCCATCATGTTCGTGACGTTGCCCTTCACCGTGCGCTCGGTGCAGCCGGTGCTCGAGTCGCTCACCTTCAACGCCGAGGCCGCCGCCGCCACACTGGGAGCCTCATCCGTGCGCGTCTTTCGAACCATCACGTTGCCCACGCTCATGCCGTCAATTCTTACTGGCACCGGACTCGCCTTCGCGCGCGCGATCGGCGAGTACGGATCGGTCGTCTTCATCTCGAACAACCTGCCGTACCGATCAGAAGTTGCGAGCTC
>DAIOEY010000235.1:0-1910 GCA_036745995.1 Acidimicrobiales bacterium
GCCGTGGCCGTTCGCGAGTACCTCGCCTCGGCCATCATCAGCGTCATGCTCGCCACCGGCTGGGCCCTTGAGGCGTGGGCCGCGGGTCAGGCGCGACGCGAACTGGCGGCGCTGATGGAGCGGGCGCCGAAGTCCGCGCGACGCTACCGAGGCGGGGGCCTCGAGTCGATCGAACTTGACGCGGTCGCGCCGGGCGATCGATTGATGGTGTCCTCGGGAGAACTGGTCCCGGTTGACGGGACGATCACCTCGGAGTCGGCCGTGCTGGACGAGTCAGCGCTCACCGGGGAGTCATTGCCCGTGGAGCATCCCTTGGGTGACATGGTTCGAAGCGGCGTCGTCAACGCGGGTCGCCCGTTCGACATGCGAGCCACGACGAGCGCGAATGACAGTACGTACGCGGGCGTCGTGCGCCTCGTCTCGCAGGCTGAAGCCTCTCAGGCGCCCTTCGTGCGCCTCGCCGACCGGTACGCGTTCGGCTTTCTCCTGGTCACGTTGGTCGTTGGAGGTCTCGCGTGGATCGGCGGGGGAGCGAGCCGAGCCGTTGCGGTCCTGGTAGTCGCCACGCCCTGCCCTCTGATCCTCGCCGCGCCGGTCGCCTTCGTGTCGGGACTCTCTCGCGGCGCGCACCGGGGCATCATCATCAAGGGCGGCGCCGTCCTCGAACGCCTCGCCACGTGCGCGACATTGTTGGTCGATAAGACGGGCACCGTCACCGTTGGTCGCCCGACACTGGTCGAGGTCGTCGGCGCTGGCGTGCTGCCGATCGCCGACGTACTCACGATGGCGGCGTCGCTCGACCAGATGTCGCCACACGTCCTCGCGAGTGCCGTCGTGCGCACCGCCCTTGAGCGTGAGTACGAGTTGGTCCTCGCGACCGACGTCACCGAGGTCGCCGGACTTGGCATCCGCGGCAACGTGTCGGGGCACCGTGTCTCGGTCGGCAACGCCGCGTGGACCGGCGTGGTCGGTACACCGGCGTGGGCCAAATCGGCCAACCGAAAGGCGCACCTCGACGGGGCGATATCAGTCTTCGTCGCCGTTGACGACGTTCCCGCCGGCGTGCTCGTCTTCAACGATCCCTTGCGGCCTGACGCGGCGAGAATGCTTCGTTCACTGCGTGGTCGCGGTATCGACCGGATCCTGATGATCACGGGTGACCGGGTCGCGGTCGCTGAGACGGTCGGCGCGGTCATTGGTGTCGACGACGTTCTCGCCGAATGTTCTCCTCAGGACAAGCTTGACGTCGTTCGCTTGGAGACCCTTCGCGCGCCCACGATCATGGTGGGCGACGGCATTAATGACGCACCGGCACTCGCGCTCGCCGACGTCGGCGTGGCGATGGGTGCTCGCGGAGCGTCCGCCGCCTCAGAGGCCGCGGACATCGTCATCACCGTCGATCGGTTGGACCGCCTCGGCGAGGCCGTCGACATCGCTCGACGCACGAAGAGCATCGCGACCCAAAGCATGGTCGCCGGGATGGCGATGTCGCTGTTGGCGATGGCCGTGGCCGCGCTCGGACTCTTGCCCGCGGTGTGGGGAGCGCTGCTCCAGGAGGGTATCGACGCGACCGTGATCCTCAACGCGTTACGCGCGCTCGGAGGTGCGAGAGGCCAGGTGCGGCTCACGACGGAGGATTCGGCGTTGACGAGGCGATTTAGTACCGAGCACCGCGAGATTCGCGAGATCACCGATCAGCTTCGCGTCGTGGCGGACGGCCTCACCGGGGTCGACCCAGCGCAGTCCCTGACGCAGGTTCGCGACGTCCACCATCTCTTAGTGACGCAGGTTCAACCTCATGAGGAGGCAGAGGAGAACGTCCTGTACCCCGCGATCAGTCGGTTTCTAGGGGGAGACGATCCACTCGGTACGATGAGTCGGGCGCACGTGGAGATCGCGCACCGGATCCG
>DAIOEY010000236.1:0-1902 GCA_036745995.1 Acidimicrobiales bacterium
CCGAGTAGCTGCTGCGTGGGCGTGATTGCGGCCTGGAACGCCTCGTTTGTAGCATTGACAAGGGCATCGAGCGTCCCGCCGGCGTTGGCGATGAATAGGTTCACAGGTCGCACGAATAAATCCTCACAGTGGTTGGGTGCTGGTCGGTGGATACCTTGATAGTTCCGGGTCTTAGGTGTTGGTGTGCTTGACCGCCGCGGGTGCTGGGGTTCGGGTAGTCAGACGGATACTCCTTTTTCGCAAAGAGTCGCATTGACTTTTGAATTACAGGCACCGGAACGATTTTGATGATGCCCCAGTGGGCCAGGACGGACGGCTTGCGCTTCGCACCCGGCGTCCTCGGGCTCTGGAACTTGGCAAGAAGAGGAGACTCAAGAAGCGGAAGGACATCAACTTCCATAGGACCTTCAAACAAGAGCTAACGGGAGAACCTTCTCGTCCTCATCCGGTACGCCCGAGCTTGCCGCGCTCGCGGATCCCTCGTGGCGACTTGGACCCACTGTCTCGTTCGCTTCGCGAACTGACAGGACGGAGTTGAGTGGCCGCCGTACGGGCCAATTCCGTTGGGCACGATGAAGCCACGGGGAACAGAAGGGACCTGTTACATTTCGACTGTCAATTTCTAATCAAGGGTGAAAGTTCCGCCACTACGAGAGGGGTAGCCATGACCGGCATCGCAGAGGACGTAAAGCCTGGTTCCGAAGAGCATCAACTGCGCCACGGGGTGCTGAATCTCTTCGACTCGGCGATCATGGGTGTCGCGGGATCCGCTCCGGCGTATTCCATCGCCGCGACGACGACCGCTCTCTTCGGCGCAGTCCTGTACGGTGGCGCCGCGGCGCTTCTCTACTGCGGATTCTTTATGTTCGGCATCGTGTTCGCGTTCAACTACTTGAGCAAGAATGACCAGCACGCCGGCGCGGCTTACTCGTGGGTTCGCCGGGCGCTGCACCCAATCCTCGGGTACCTGTCCGGGTGGGCCGTAGTGGTGTCGGCGCTCATCTTCATGGTGATCGCGACCTTTCCCGCGGGTTCGAGTGTGCTGAGCCTGTTCTCGACCAGTGCCGCCTCGAACAAGGACCTCATCACGATCTTCGGCACGGTCTTTTTCCTCTTGATGGTGGGCGCGGTCGCCTCGGGGGTTACCGTCACCGTCACGGTGCAGATCATCATGTCGTGCGTCGAGGTCTTCCTGCTCCTCCTCTTCGCGGTGTTGGCGATCTTTCACGCCCACCACGTCACCAGTTTCTCGTGGCACTGGTTCTCGTTCTCGATTTTCCACGCGCACGGCTCATCGGGCTTCGTGGCCGGGGCGCTCTTGGCGACGTTCTACTTCTGGGGCTGGGACGTCACAGCCAATCTCAATGAGGAGACCAAGGACGCGCACAAGACCTCGGGCATGGGCGGGTTCCTCGGCGCGCTCATCGTCTTCCTGCTCTTCGAAGTCTTCACCGTTTCGGCCAACATGGTCCTGACGCCCGCCCAGATGACCAACCCCAACAATGCTGCTGACATCTTGCAGGTCCTCGGTCAGGCGGTCTGGCACGGTACTGGCGGCAAGCTCATCGTCGCCGCGGTGTTGCTGTCAACGGTCGCGACCCTCGAGACGACGCTGATCCAGGTGACGCGTACGTTGTTCACCATGGGTCGTGACCGTACACTGCCCGCAGCGCTCGGTCGCACGCACCCGGTTCGCAAGACGCCGCTCGTCGCGACGTTGGCCGTGACCGTTCTCTCGGTCCTCCTTTTCATCGGCAGCCAGTACGTGGGATCAATCGCCACCATCATGACTGACGGTTTCAACGCGATTGGTCTGCAGATCTGCATTTACTACGGCCTCGCCGGATTGTCGGTGGTGATTTTGTATCGACGCCAGCTCTTCAAGTCAGTGAACAACTTCAT
>DAIOEY010000237.1:0-1894 GCA_036745995.1 Acidimicrobiales bacterium
AGATAGTTCGTGAAGAGCGCGTCGAGGGTCCATAGTTGGTGGAGTAGTGCCAGTTCCGGCGCTGAGTCAAAGTGCAGATAGCCCACGAGTTGGCGCACGTGGGTCCAGTTCTTTTGTTCATCTGGAAGAAGACCGCTCGCGGGATCATTACCAAGGGCAAGCGGGGCCGAACAATATTGGCCTTCGTCAATTCCCAGACAGACCACTAGGTGCCTAGAACCTCCCGCAGATCACCGTCGTCGACGTCAAAGACGAAGCCGCGTATTTCGGTGTGATCAACGAAGTGACTGGCCTTCAAGGCCGCCACGGTCTCAGCCACGTCGAGGTCGACGTCGTGGTAGGCGCCCAGGCGAAACGGTGGACGTTCACCAAACGCCGAAGCGAGTTCATTTTGTAATTCGTCTTCGTCAAAGTTCTCGAGACCGCAGCGCGTGTGGTGGATCACCATTACTGACAACGTTCCGAGCAAGCGTTGACTCAACAAAAGCGAGCGGATCGAGTCCTCGCTCGCGAGTCCGCCGGCGTTGCGGATGAGGTGCGCGTCGCCGAGTTCGAGCCCGAGCGCGCCAAAGAGGTCGAGGCGAGAGTCCATGCAAGTAAGGACCGCCAAATGCAGTCGGGGCGCGGTGGGAAGGTCGCGGTGGCCGTGTTGAGCGACGTAGTGGCGATTGTGGGCGAGGAGGTCGTCAATGACACTCATCGGCCCATTCTACGAAACCCGGTTGCGCCGTTGGCGGCGCCAGCGACAATTGACTGATTCTCTGCTCGCGCTCGCTACGCTCGCCACTGGAGGTGGGTATGGAAAGCATGGACACGATTCGAGAAGAGCTTCGCCAACCGGCGCTCGATCTACAAGGACTGATCCCAGAGGTTCTCAAGGGCTACGCGCAGCTATCGAAGGCGGCGATGGCCGAGGGTGACTTGTCGGGGTTGACGAAAGAACTACTCGCGATGGTCATTTCCATCACGCGCGAGTGCGACGGCTGCATTGTCGCGCACACCCGCGGCGCGCTGCGTCAAGGTGCCACGCGCCAACAAGTCGCCGAGGCGATTGGTGTCGCTATTGCGATGAACGGGGGACCGGGCACCGTATGGGGACCAAGGGTGCTGCATGCCTACGACGAAGCGGCCGCCGCTCGATCAGCCTGAGTGACGTCGCCGGGGAGGACGTCAACTAGAAGTCGTACGGCAGGTGCTTGACGCCGTTCACGAAACTGGAGGCCAACTGCGACGGCGGCCCGGTCGCGTGGATGTTGGGCGTTCTCGAGAGCAGCTCACGCCACATCACGGTGATCTCGCGGCGCGCAAGGTGTGCCCCGAGACAAAAGTGCGGACCGGGGGCGCCAAAGCCGTAGTGATCGTTCGGCGTGCGCGCGACGTCAAAGACGTAGGGATCGTCAAAGACGTCCTCGTCGCGATTCGCCGAATTGTAGAAGAGCAGCACCTTGTCGCCGGCCTTCAACTCAAATTCGGACAACGTGAAATCGCTCGCCAGGGTGCGACGCATCCAGATGATCGGCGAGGCCCAACGGACCATTTCGTCGGTCGCGGTCTTCGCTAGTGATTCGTAGTCCGCGACGAGGAGCGCCTTTTGATCGGGGTGCTCGCTCAGCACGTGCAGTCCGTGCGCGAGTGCGGTTCGCGTGGTTTCGTTGCCCGCCGCGACGAGGAGAACGAAAAAGGAGGCCAGTTCTTGTTGGGTGAGTTTCTCGGTCTCGATTTTGGCGTTCACGAGGGCGCTGGTGATGTCGTCGACGGGATTGTCGCGACGGTATTTACCGAGCTCCTCCATGATGGCGGTCAGGGTAACCGCGGCCTCGAGTTGCACGAGGACAGGATCGTTGCCTTCGGGGACGTATTCGGGGTCACCCATTGAAAGAATAATGTTCGAACA
>DAIOEY010000238.1:0-1879 GCA_036745995.1 Acidimicrobiales bacterium
TCATGCACGTGAACCAGTTCGTGCGCGGCAAGGGTCGCTTCGTCGAGACCCCCTATATCGCCACCGACGAACGCACCAACCGTCGTTTCCCCCTCGTGCTTACGACCGGACGGATCCTCACCCAGTACAACGTCGGAGCTCAGACGCGAAGGACGCAGAACGTCGCGTGGCATTCCGAGGACGTCCTCGAGATCAGTGCCCACGACGCCGAGGAACGCGGCATCGTCGACGGTGGCTGGACCACACTCACGAGCCGCGTCGGCGAGACCGCCTTGCGCGCGACGGTCACCGACCGCGTGCCGCCGGGCGTTGTCTACACCACGTTCCACTATCCGGTGGGCGGAGCCAACGTCGTGACGACCGAGTACTCGGACTGGGCCACCAACTGTCCTGAGTACAAGGTCACGGCCGTGCAGGTACGGGCGCGCTTGAGCGCTCCACTCGTCACCGAGAAGTTCACCATGCCGGCTCTCACCAACGACGATGACGTTCCGATGCCGCGCCGCGGCGAAGAGACCGTGACGCGGGGAGATCTCGTGCGGACGTCGAACCAGATCGCCGCGAACTTCAGCCATCATCCGCCCGATCAAGCCGCCACCGAGGTGGCGAACCACATCAAACGGTTCTGGCCGCCCAGCATGCGCGTCGAGTTGCTCGACGACACCGATCTCGCCGCCCTCGACCCGCTGGTCCTCGACGCGATCCGGTTGCTGGGCGACGCCCCGACACCTCACGCCACCGATCACGCGGCGATTGGAACGAGCGGTTAGTCGAGCGCGAGAATCCGCCTCGCGCGAGACGAGCACCGCGCTGCCTTTTCGAGTACTTCTGCGAGCGCCGTGAAGATGCTGGCGTTGGGTTCTGCTGCGAGATTGACCCGCACGAGCGCGTCTGCCGAGCGCGCGCCGGCTTCGGCGATGAGTGCCGCGGTGACGACGTCGCCGATCAGGTTCGGGTTTCCGCTTTCGGCGATCCGCGCCGCTATGTCGGCCACGCTGGCGCCGATTGCCGCGATTTCCGCGGCGACGTCGCTCGCGCGCGCGAGCGCCAGGGCAATCGCGCGCTGACGGCCCTTCGTGTCGGGTTCGCGGGGCAGGCGCAACGCTTCGATGACGAGGCCGTAGGCGTCGGCGTCGTCTTGACCGAGCACGCCTGCACGGTCGCGCAGTAACTCGCTCGCGGCGACGATATCGAGCGCGTCGGGCATTTGGCGGGTGGAGAGGAGCGCCGCCTTCACACAGAGCGCCGCGGCTAATCCAATCGCCACGGCCGCCACCGAACCGCCGGCGGGTGCTGGTTCGTCACGAGAGACGAGCCCGAAGAAACGCCCGAGGGATGTCTCGAGATAGGTCGGTTCGCTAGCTGAGTCCGACAATTTCGCCGTTCTCGTCGATGTCGATGGTCTCGGCGGCGGGGTGCGCCGACAGACCGGGCATCGTGCGCATGTCACCGCAGATGAGGTACACGAACCCGGCGCCGACCGAGGCGCGCGCCTCGCGCACCGGCATGCGCCAACCGGTCGGTGCACCGCGAAGTGACGGGTCCGAGGAGATGGACAGGTGGGTCTTCGCGATGATCACGGGAAGATTCCCGAAACCGTTCTTCTCGTAGGAGTCGATCTGGCGGCTCGCGGCCGGCAGGTAGTCAACACCGGCGGCGCCGTAGACCTTCGTCGCCACGGTCTCGATCTTTTCGCGTAAGGGCGCCTCGCTCGGGTAGAGCACGTGGAACCGGCTCGGTTCGTTGGCCGCCTCGACGACCGCCTCGGCGAGCTCCGTCGCTCCTTTGCCCCCCTCGGCGAAGTTGTTGCACACCGCCACGCGCACGCCCATCGACTCGGCGATCTCGCGAATGGCCTCGTGCTCGGAGGCGAAGTCCC
>DAIOEY010000239.1:0-1859 GCA_036745995.1 Acidimicrobiales bacterium
GAGCACCGCCGCACTCGTACCCGAGACCCGCGCACTGAGCGGTGACGACGCCTGGCGTCTGCTTCGCCGCATCGGATTGGTGCGCCTCATGAGGGATTCCTTTCGTCGGTTGCGGGTGGCCGACGGCTTCAGTCACGCGCGCTCGCTGGCGTTCGTCACGTCGCTCGTTGCGATCCAGGGTCTCATTGGCATCGTCGGGCTCGCGAGCGTGTTGCACAAGGGAAGTATCAGCAACGTGATCGTGGTCGCGGTGCGACGCATCGTTCCCGGCTCGGCGGGCCAGGTGCTCACCGCGGCGGTGACCCAGGCCCACCGCGTGGCCGCGCAACATCACTACACGCCGCTGCTGTTGGGCATGATCGGCGCGCTCGTCACCGCGACGACCGCCATGGGTCAGCTGGAGAGGGGTCTCAATCGAATCTACGGCGTTGAGCAGGATCGTCGGAGCGTGAAGAAGTACGCACTGGCGTTCTTCTTTGCCTTGAGCGTCGGTACGTTGATCGCCGTGTCGTTCGTGTGCCTGATGTTCGGGCGGGGGCTCTTGGCCTCGACGCACAACGATGTCGTGACGACGACCTGGGACGTGGTCCGCTGGCCGCTCGGACTCGCGTTGCTCGCCATCTCGGTCACCGTGTTGTTTCGCTGGACGCCCCGGCGCAAACAACCACACCTGTCGTGGTTGGCCTTCGGCGCGGGCGTGGCTGTCTTGCTCTGGGCACTCGCCACGATCGGACTCGGGTGGTTCTACACGTCGAGCTCGTCATTCGGATCGACCTACGGACCGCTCGCCGGCATCGTGGCTCTGCTCGTCTGGTGCCTGTTGTCGAGTGTTTCGCTGTTTTACGGCGCCGCGCTCGCGGCTCAGCTCGAGGCCGTCCGGGCCGGTGAACCCGTGGCCCAAGACGCCCGCAAGGTCGTCGAGTCCGACCCAGCGAACGTCGCGCCCGATCACGGGTTGCCCTCAACGTGACGTTACGACGAGGATCCTTCGTTCGCGACGTCGTTCAATTCACCATTGGCGTCGAATGAAAAGATCTCGACGAACCCGTCTCGTGAAAGATCACGTCGCCGAAACCGGTGACTCGACGCAGGATTCAGTTTCAGCGATCGAGGGGAAAGCGGCGACGTCCGAAAGTCGCCGTCATGGCGTGACTACTTTGGAGCCATAGGACCGGGACTCGTCACCGGGGCGTCTGACGATGATCCCTCAGGTATCGCGACCTTTTCCCAAGCGGGCGCTCGCTTTGGGTTGGCGTTCTTGTGGGCGTCTCTAGTGACGCTTCCCTTGATGGCCGCGGTGCAAGAGATATGCGACCGCACGGCGTTGGCTACCGGACTGGACCTCGGTGAACTGGCCGTGCAGCGGTTTCACCGAACGGGACGGGTGATCGTGGGAGTCTTGCTCACGGTTCTCATCTTGGCTAACGCCCTGAACATCGCTGCAGATCTGGTGGCCATCGGATCCGGTATGAACCTCTTGAAGGCGGGTCCGACCTGGCTCTGGGCGCTGTTGACCGGGCTTCTCATCACGTTTCTGGTGGTCGCTGGTTCGTTCGAACGAATAGCGAGTGTCTTGAAGGTGCTGAGCGTCGGCCTGTTGGTCTACGTCGTCGTCGCGATCTTGGTCACCCACAACTGGCTGCGCGTACTTTCGAACACGGCGGCGCCGCACCTGGTCTTTAGCAAGACCTACATTGCGTTGCTCGTCGCGGTGCTGGGAACCACCATTTCTCCCTATCTCTTCTTTTGGCAGAACGCGCATCGAATCGAAGAGATGCGCCAAGAATCCGAGGGCGGTGACGAACCCGTTCAACTGCGACGTCGCGGCGGCGCGCGCGAAGCGCAAACTCCGCTTGAGC
>DAIOEY010000240.1:0-1822 GCA_036745995.1 Acidimicrobiales bacterium
CAGAGCGGCGTCTTCGTGGCCCCCGGACTACCCGGCAGCGTGGTCACGCTCAAGCCGCGCTACCAGAACTTCATCGGCGGACAATGGGTGGCTCCGGTTCGCGGTGAGTACATGGCCAACGTGTCACCGGTCACCGGCAAGGTCTTCTGCGAGGTCGCAAAGTCCTCGGCCGAGGACGTCGAACTGGCACTGGACGCAGCTCACGCGGCTCGCCAGGCGTGGGGCGAAACCTCGCTGACCGAGCGCGCTGCAGTATTGAACAAGATCGCCGACGTCATCGAAGCAAACCTGCAAATGCTGGCGGTCGCCGAGAGTTGGGAGAACGGTAAGCCGGTGCGCGAGACGTTGGCCGCCGACATTCCCCTCGCCGTCGATCACTTCCGTTACTTCGCCGGTGCCACCCGTTCACTCGAGGGTCGTTCGACCGAGATCGACAAGGACACCGTCGCGTACCACTTCCACGAACCGCTGGGCGTCGTCGGCCAGATCATCCCCTTCAACTTCCCACTGTTGATGGCGGCCTGGAAGATCGCTCCAGCACTCGCCGCGGGCAACTGCACGGTCGTCAAGCCAGCCTCACCAACACCGTGGTCGATCCTCAAGCTGGCCGAGTTGCTCGAGGACGTGGTGCCGCCAGGCGTGCTGAACGTCGTGACCGGTCCCGGTGCCGAGATCGGCAAGGCGCTCGCGTCGAGTCCACGTATTGCCAAGATCGGCTTCACCGGCGAGACCACTACGGGGCGGCTGATCATGCAGTACGCCGCGCAGAACCTCATACCGTCGACCGTGGAACTTGGTGGCAAGTCGCCCAACATCTTCTTCGCCGACGTAATGGACGCCGACGACGACTTCCTGGACAAGGCGATAGAAGGTCTCGTTCTGTACGCCTTTAACAAGGGCGAGGTCTGCACGTGCCCGTCGCGCGCCCTCATCGAGGAGTCGATCTACGACCGATTCATGGAGCGTTGCCTCGCTCGAATAGAGAAGATCACGCAGGGCAATCCGCTGGACCCGACGACCATGCTGGGTGCCCAGGTGTCCGAGCAGCAGATGGAGAAGATCACCTCCTACGTAGCGATCGGACTGCTCGAGGGCGCCGAATGCCTCACCGGCGGAAAGGCCGCGCACTTCGGCGGTGACCTGGAGGAGGGCTACTACTTCGAGCCCACCGTCTTGAAGGGTCACAACAAGATGCGCGTCTTCCAAGAGGAGATCTTCGGACCGGTTCTGGCCGTCACGACCTTCAAGGACGAGGCGCAGGCGTTGGAGATCGCCAATGACACGCTGTACGGACTCGGTGCAGGTGTGTGGACCCGCGACGGGAACCGGGCGTACCGAATGGGACGAGCAATCAAGGCGGGACGCGTGTGGACGAACTGCTACCACCTGTACCCGGCCGGTGCCGCCTTTGGCGGTTACAAGATCTCGGGCGTCGGACGTGAGAACCACGCGATGATGCTCGAGCACTACTCCCAGACCAAGAACCTGTTGGTGAGCTACAGCACGAAGCCGCTCGGCTTCTTCTAGACCGAGCTCACTTCGTGACCCAATCTCCAGTGCCGCGACGAGTCAACGCAACCGCCGCGGCGCTGGAGGCCATTGCGGGCCTGGTCAGCGAGGTCGGTCCGGTGATGTTCTTCCAGTCCGGCGGTTGCTGTGACGGCAGCCTCCCGTTGTGTTTCCGAGACGGAGAGTTCATCGTCGGAGACCTCGACGTCAAGCTCGACACCGTGGGCGGTTGTCCCTTCTATATTGACCACCGGCAGTTCGAGGTGTGGAAGCACACACAACTCATCCTCGACGTGAGCGCCGGCGAGCCGGA
>DAIOEY010000241.1:0-1817 GCA_036745995.1 Acidimicrobiales bacterium
TCGTACGACGTCATGTCGAGCCACTGCGACTTCAGCCCGAAGTCGGTCGACCCGAAAAACCAGAGGTACTTGCCGCTCTCGTCCCAGACGGGCCACGTCGCGTCGGCGAGCGCGTCGGTCACCTGCTTCTTCTCGCCGGTGTCGACGTTGCTCACGAAGATCGCGTGGTAGAGCGTATTGAGGCGGCTCGAGTACGCCACCCACTTCGAATCGGGGCTCCACGTCGGGTTGAGCGTCCGCGTCGGCACCATCCACGGATCGTTGCCGACGACCTTCGCCTGTCCGCTCGCCACGTCGAGCACCCAGACGTTGAGCTTGGTGTCCGTGAAGACGATCTTCTTCGAGTCGGGCGACCACGACGGCGTGTAGTAATGCGTCGGGTTGGCGAGCGTGATCTCGCGCGGCGGCGCGAGGCCGTCCTGCGCCTCGATCACCAGCTTGTACTCGCCCGACTTGTCGCTGAAGTACGACACGAACTTGCCGTCGGGCGACCACGCGGGATCGCGCTCGGCCGATCCGCTCGAGTGGCTCAGGTCGCGCACGTCGCCTTTCTCCGCCGGGATGGTGAAGATCTCTCCGCGCGCTTCGACGACGACGCGCTTGCCGGTGGGCGAGAGCGCGATGTTGGTCATGCGGCTCGTCACGTCCTCCCAGCGCGGCATCATCCACGGGAAGTCGCCGGTCGCGGTGATGTTCACGACGTGCTCTTTGCCGGTCTTTGGGTCCAGTTCGTGGACGTAGCCGGCCTGCTCGAACACGACGGCGCCGGCGCCGGCGTTGAGCGTCTTCACATCGAAGTCGGTGAACGTGGTGGCCTGCGCGAGCTTCTTGGTCTTGGTCTCGTAGCTCCAGACGTTGCTGACGCCGTCGCGATCGGACAGGAAGTACACGGTGTCGCCCACCCAGGCCGGATCCATCTCTTTCGAATCGGTCCACGGCGGCGTCTGCACGTCGTACGTCTTGGTGTCCACGATCCAGATCGGGCGGTTCTGCCCGCCACGGTAGTTGCGGCGTTCTTCGTCCCACGAGTTGTTCATGCGGTACGCGATGCGGCTGCCGTCGGCGGATACTTTCCCTTGGTACGCGCGCGGCAGCGGGAGCGGCTGCTCGACGCCGCCTTCGGCCGGCACGGTCCAGAAGCGCGGAGCGCCGCTCGGCGCCCACGTCGCGCGCGTCGACGAGAAGAGGACCGACTTGCCGTCGGGCATCCAGCCCTGGACGAGATCCGCGCCCGGATGCCACGTCAGACGCTTCGGCTCCCCGCCCTCGGACGGCACGACATAGACGTCGATGTTTCCGGCGTACTCCGCGCTGAACGCAAGCGTCTTCCCGTCCGGCGAGAACTGGGGGTTCGACGATTCGCCCTGGAAGCTCGTGAGACGGCGCGCCAGGCCGCCGGCGCGCTCGACGATCCAGATGTTGTTGGCGTACGCGAACGCGATGTGCGTCGCGCTCACCGTCGGCGACCGCAACAGCCGCGTCGACTCACCGTTGGCGGTCAGCGACGGAGGCGCGGCGAACGGCACCGCGAGCAGAAACAGAAAGACGCCTGTAAGAAGGCTGCGTCGGATCGACATGGAAGGGCCTCCGGAACACGTCAGCGGAGAGAACTAATCAGCGCGGATCGTAGCACGCCACCTGGCGCGGACCCGTCAGAATCCGGTGGACCCGAACCCGCCGGCGCCCCGTTCGGTGTCGCTCAACGCGTCCACTTCGACGACGTCGACCGAGACGCGGGGCGCGACCACCAGTTGCGCGATCTTCATGCCGGGCCGGACCTCGAATGGCTGCGCGCCGTGGTTGATCAGGATGACGCC
>DAIOEY010000242.1:0-1798 GCA_036745995.1 Acidimicrobiales bacterium
CGGCGCCACGCCGAGCGACCTCGGTGATCGACACTCGTTCGGCGCTGCGCAGCACGCTCAAAGTCGACGTCTCCCTGCTCACGCCGGTCGCCGGAGCCATCACCGCGATGCCCGTGGTCGCCATCTTCATCTTCGGTCTCTCGGTTGGCACCGCGCGCACCGCGATCTCAATGGCCATTGGCGCGAACTTGATCGCCATCGTGTCCTTGGTCGGCGCGCCACGGCTCTCGATCCGTTTGGCGATCATCGACGCGCTCACCATGGGACTGTCGGTCTTCGTGGGCACCGTCACCCACCCCTACCCCTGGCTGCACATGACCCTGCTGGTGCCGTGGTGCTTCGGGGCGGGAATGCTCGTCGTCTTCGGTCAGACCCAGGCAACGATCGGTTCCCAGGCGATCATTGCCTACGTAGTGCTGGGCCGATTCTCGGGAACACCGTTGGTGGCCCTACACCTCGGACTGTTCGTCGTGACCGGCGCTCTGATCGAGGTGCTCGCCCTCGTCATCCTTCGCCTTCCCCCCAGCCTGCGCTACCAGCGAGGTCGCATGGCCAACGGCTTCGAGGCGGTCGCGGAACTGGCCCGTTCTGATCCGGGCCGCTCCGCGACTGACGTGCTGCCGATCCTCGACGACGCGGAGCGCGCGCTCTCGGCACCGTCACTCTTCGGCCGTACCGACGTTCGCGACCTACGGGCCATCCTTGATCAGGCCCGACGGGTTCGCTTGGAACTGACGACAATGGCCGGACTGCGGATTCGCCTGGCCCGCGAACGTACGTCGCACGACAGCTCGGGGATCGAGACGTGTCTCGAGGTCGTCGCGCCGACGCTCGTCGAAATGGCCGTGGCGCTGCGCAAGGGCCCGGAGGAATCGAGATGGCGGTTGGCCCTCGGCCAGTTCGAGGGTGCACTCGCGACGTTGCAACACGGCTTTGACGACGGCGCTCTGAACGGCGACGTCATCGCGCGCCAATGCGTCGAGCACCTCAACGCCATCGGGGGGCAGTTGCGCTCAGCGGGAAAACTCGTAGAAGAGCTCGATCAGAGCGACGGACGCCACGTGTGGCGTCCCAGTGTCCCCGCGCTTCGCGGTCTCGACTTCGGCCACTTCCAAAGTGACGTCGCCGTCGTTCGCGGTAATCTCCACCGCAGTTCGCCGGCCTGGCGCCACGCCGTGCGACTCGCAGTCGCCGTACCGCTCGCGGCGATTGTGGGCGCGTCCCTGTCCTTGCCACGCAGCTACTGGTTGCCGTTCGCCGTGGCGGTGATCCTGAAGCCCGATTACAGCACGTTGGTCAAGAGAGGACTGGGCCGATTGGTGGGGACAGTCCTCGGTGCCACCGTGGCGGCCGTGCTCGTGAGCGAACTCCATCCCAACTTGGTGCTGACGACGTTGCTGGTCGCACTCACCTCGTGGATTGCCTATTCGACGTGGGCAGCAAGTTTCTCGGTCGCGATCGTATTCGTGACGGCGATGGTCCTGATTCTTCTCAGCACCTCGATCTCGGACACACTCGGGACGGCGCTTGATCGACTCATCGATATATCGCTCGGCGGCGCCATCGCGGTCGTGGCGTACCTGGTCTGGCCCACTTCTCCTCGCGCGGGCGTTCGAGAGGCCCAGGCCGCACTCTTTCTGGCGCTGCGCGACTACCTCGAACAGGTGGTCACTCTCGTCGATGGCAGAGATCCCGACCCCGACGTGATCGCCCAATGCTCGCGAACGGTACGCCTGGCGTGGGCGAAGTCCGAAGCCGCGGTCGGTCGTTCAGTTGAGGAGCCGGCAGCGACACGAGT
>DAIOEY010000243.1:0-1781 GCA_036745995.1 Acidimicrobiales bacterium
TGTCGGTGGCGAACTACTCGATGAAGAACAACTGGGCCCTGTTCGCCAAGCCCGGCGTCAGCCTTTCCGCTTCGACCTTGAAGGCGACCCTGAAGGGCAAGAAGATCTTCTCCTACGGCGACACCTGGACCGAGGCGATGATCCCCTTCATCTTGAAGTACGCGGGACTCTCGGCGTCCCAAGTCAATATCGTCACCGACCCGACGGGCAACGACCTCACCGACCTGCTCGCGGGAAAGGTGAACTTCTCGGCCAACACGACCAACTACGAGATCCCGGGATTCCAGGGTTCGAAGGTCAAGGGTCACCTGACCCAGCTACTCGGCACGACCGCGGGCGCGCCGAACATTCCGATTTGGGTGTACGCGGTCACCCAGAGTTACGCCAAGGCGAACGGCAAGGTCGTCAAGGCGTTCCTGTCGGCGCTGAAGAAGGCCACGGTCTGGGCCGTGGCGAACCCGACCAAGGCCGCCACGGAGTTCACCACGGCGTATCCGAAGAGCGGGTACAGCGCCGCCTACAGCCAAGCGGGCTGGAAGCTGACCGTGCCGTTCCTCACCAACAGCGCCGGGCAGTACTTCACGCAGACCAACGCACAGTGGATGACGCTCGCCAAGGCCTTGAAGAGCATCAAGTTGATTTCCTCGGTGCCCGCCGCGTCGTCGTATTACACCAATAAGTTCCTGCCGTAGCCGTGTCGACGCGTCGACCCAGCATCGGTGTCGTCGGTAGTTGCAACGTGGACCTGGTGGTTCGCTGCGTCGAGCTACCTCGCCCCGGCGAGACCGTGATGGGCGCTGACGTGCAACGTCTTCCCGGTGGCAAGGGAGCCAATCAGGCGAGCGCCGCGGCACGACTCGGCGCGCACGTCTCGATGATCGCGTCGGTCGGCGATGACGAATCGGGCGCGTGGCTGCTCTCACGTCTACTGCAACACGGCGTCGACCTGTCCGCGGTGCGCCGCTCTGGTCGGCCGACCGGGACCGCGTTCATTACCGTCGACCAGCACGGTGAGAACGAGATCGTGGTCGCGTCAGGCGCCAACGCCGACCTCGACGTGTCATCCGTCGCGTTCGACGATTTCGACGTCGTGCTGGCGCAGATGGAGATCTCCCAGCTCGTGATCGAAGAGGCGGCGAAGCGGAGTCGCGCGTTCATCTTGAACGTCGCGCCCGCGCGGCCGGTGACGCGAGAGACGCTGGCGCGCTGCGCGGTGGTGATCGCGAACGAAGTGGAGGCGTCGTCACTCGACCTCGACATCCTCGAGCACTGCGTCGTCACCCTCGGCGCGCGTGGCGCGGTCCATCTCCAACACGGCCGAGAGGTCGCCCGCGCCGAGGCCGCGCCGATAGTGCCACTAGACACCGTCGGAGCTGGCGACGTCTTTTGCGCGGCGTACGCGTTGCGCTTCGCCGAGGGCGCACCCGCCGCTGAGGCGTTGCGATTCGCCGTCGCGGCCGGTTCGTTGGCGACACTCGGGTTGGGCGCCCAGGGCGCACTGCCGACCGCGGACGAGGTGGAGCGGTGGCTCGAACGCGAGTAATCATCGACACCGATCCAGGCGTCGACGACGCCATCGCGATCCTTCTCGCCTTGGCGAGTCCGGAACTGGACGTACTGGCCCTGACGACGGTGAGGGGCAACGTGGGACTTACCGGCACGACGCTCAACGCGCGGCGCCTCGTCTCGCTGGCCGGGCGCCCCGACGTGATCGTGGCGGCGGGGTGCGACGAGGCAATCGCCGGACCGACGGAGTACTCGGGCACCGTCCACGGTGTCGA
>DAIOEY010000244.1:0-1781 GCA_036745995.1 Acidimicrobiales bacterium
AGCACCGCATCGAAGACGCACTCAGTGCGACGCGTGCCGCGATCGACGAGGGCATTGTCGCCGGTGGTGGCACCGCACTCGTTCGTTCGCGCAAGGCCGTCGACAAGCTGATCGAGACGTTGAGCGGTGACGAGGCGACGGGGGCGCGCGTCGTCGCGAAATCGCTGTCGGCGCCGTTGCGTCTTATTGCCCAGAACGCAGGTTACGAGGGTGCCGTCAAGGTCCGCGAAGTGGCCGACGCCAAGGGCTCGGTCGGACTGAACGCCGAGACCGGTGAGCTCGAGGACCTCGTGAAGGCGGGCGTCATTGACCCCGCGAAGGTGACCCGTTCCGCGTTGCAGAACGCCGCGTCCATTGCGGCACTACTGCTGACGACCGAGGCGATCGTCGCTGACAAGCCCGAGCCCGCGGGCGCCCCCGGTGGCGACGGCGGCATGGGTGGCATGGGCGGCATGATGTAACCGTGGTTCGTCCACGTGGTTGTGAAGATTCCGGGCCTTCGGGCCCGGAATCTTCGTTTCATCAGCCCGTCGACAGCTTCGACGACAGTGGCGGCGTCACTAACCGAAGAAACTCAGCAGGAGCAGAACGATCAAGAGGATCGTGAGCGGCACGGTGACCTTTCGGCTCACGCGTCGGTCCAGCGCGTCGACGAACCGTGCGGCTTGAACCCACGAGCCGGCGGGACTTAAGGGATCGGGTTCGTAGCCCGAACCGGCCGACGGCCATCCGCCGGGCGGCTCGGGAGCGTTGCGCTCCGACCGAGGGAACTGGTGGGTCTGGCGCGTCCTCTTCGACATCCCTTTCGACCCTATCGTCGTCGTTCCTCTCGGAGGAGAACTTGAACTACGCCCTCTTCGAAAGTATGCCATCGCTCTTGGGGGACGTGGGACAGCACTATTACTGTGAAATCACAACGTTTTCGACTGACTGGACGCGCAGATGCCGTTGATTTCGCCACGACGTACGTCGAGGTGCGGTGCGTGCGGACTGAACGGTGCCGTGGACCGTTTCCACGAGGTACGGAACCCTGGTCGACATTGAATAGAGTGGTGAGGATGAAATCGGACGACCCATTTATCAGACGCAACATACTTGTCATTGCCGCGGAGATGATCAAGGAGAACGGGAGCGAGACGTTCCGCCTCGATGACCTGGCCAAGCGGACCAATGTCGACGTGGTTTCGATCAACCGTCACTTCGACTCGCGTTCCCAATTGATCGCCGAGGCGCAGATGCTCAATTACTACGCGATGGTCGAACCGCTCCACCTCGTTCTGCTGCGCGTTGAATTGGCTGTCACCGACCAAGACGAGGACGCCTTCTGGACTGCCGTTGAAGAGAACATGACGCTCGCGTGGGCGTCGGGACAGTCCGGCGAGAAATGGGGCATCGTCAAGACGCTGCTCGACATCTGGTCCGATCCCTTCTCCCAGCGCCACTTCTGTGACCTGCTCGATATTCAGTTCACGCGGTGGATTGAACTCACCGAAGCGGCCAAGCGTCTGGGCTGGATCGATCCCGGCTTGGATGCGTCGGCGCTCACGGCGGTCTTCTGGTCCGCTTCGGTCGGTCAGATCATCACCTCGAGCTCGTCGGTCCTGGACTTGACGCCCGAAGCCGCTCGAGATTTCTACGTGAAGATCACTCGACGAGGTTCCCGGCAGGAGTCGAGCCCGGGATCGCAGTCTTCAAGCGCCTTCTAGCTCGCAACGACCGTCGCTACGCGTTGGCGCCGACGGGCGCCTCGTCGCTCGTCGCCTCGACCGCGACGTGGGGCA
>DAIOEY010000245.1:0-1764 GCA_036745995.1 Acidimicrobiales bacterium
GCTATCTCTACGACGACGAGGGTCGACGCTACCTCGACATGTTGAGCGGCTTCGGCGTCTTCGCGCTGGGCCGAAGCCATCCGGTCATCAAGGACGCGCTGCACCAGGCCATTGACGCCGACCTGCCCAACATGGTCCAAATGGACTGTGCCCTCCTACCGGGGCTCTTGGCCGAACAACTGGTTCAACGCAGCCCGTCCAACATTGAACGTGTCGTCTTTGGCAACTCTGGGGCCGAGGCCGTCGAGACGGCGATCAAGTTCGCCCGTGCGAGCACGCGACGCGAACGAATCTGCTACTTCTCCCACGCCTTCCACGGTCTCACGACCGGCGCGCTCTCCCTCAACGGCTCCGCGGAATTCAAGTCCGGTTTCGGTCCCCTGCTTCCCGGCTCAACGATGGTGCCCTTCGGTGACGTCGAGGAATTGACGAAGGAACTACGACGTGGCAACGTCGCCGCGTTGATCGTCGAGCCAATCCAGGGCAAGGGTGTCTACGAACTCGACGTCGACCAGTGGCGAGCGATCGAGACTGCCGTGCACGACGCCGGCGCGCTGTTGATCTGTGATGAAGTACAGACCGGACTCGGTCGCACGGGCACGTTCTACGCCTTCGAACACTACGACCTTCATCCCGACATCATCACCGTCTCCAAGGCCCTCTCGGGCGGTTTCGTACCGGTGGGCGCGATGCTGACGAGTGACAAGATACTGCGCAGCGTCTACAGCTCGATGGATCGCGCCATGGTGCACTCGACGACGTTCAAGGGCAACCAGTTGGCGATGGTGGCGGGCCTCGCGACGCTGTCGGTCTTTGACGAGGAACACGTCGTGGAACACGCGAGCGCCATGGGCGACCTCTGGCGTCAACGCCTCGAAGAGCTGGCGACGCGCCACGAGTTCCTGCACGAGGTGCGTGGTCGCGGTCAAATGATCGGTGTCGCCTTCGGCCGACCGACGTCCGCCGGCCCCCGAAGGCGTTGGCGCGCCATCGAGGCGACACGACCCGCCATGTTCTCCCAGACGCTCGTCGTCCCGCTATTTCATAAATACTCGATCTTGACCCAGGTGGCGGCGGACAACGTGAACGTCATCAAGCTCTTGCCACCACTCATCGCCGCGGAAAGTGAGATCGACCTCTTCGTCGACGCTCTCGACGAACTCCTGGGCGACGCCGAGACGAGCAGTCGCTGGCTGCTCGATTTCGGACTGACCATGGCCAAGGGCGCGATGAAGCGAACTCGGTCGTCGTCCAACGCGGCGAAGGTAACTGCGTGAATCACGAACTCGCCGCGGGCGACCGGGTCGTCGTCACCGGCGCGGCGGGATTCATTGGCTCGGCGGTCACGCGCGCACTACTTCGAAGAGGTGCCAACGTCGTCGCACTGACCGAGCCGGGGGCGCCAACGTCGAATCTGGACGGACTGGACGTCGAGCGACGAGAGGTGGACACGACTGACGCTGCCCGATTGAGAGAACATTTTGCGGGCGCGCGCTACTGCTTTCACCTGGCCGCGCGGTTCGGCTTCTGGCCAAAGGACCCCGCAGATTTCTATTCCGTCAACGTTCGCGGTAGCCAGAACGTGATCCGCGCCGCGACGCTCGTCGGAATCGAACGCGTGGTGTACACCTCGACGGTCGCGACGTTGGGACTCTGGAGGACCAAGTCCGGCCAGCCATCGAACGAAGACGACATCGCGGACCTCTCGCACCTCTACGGGAACTACAAGCAGACCAAGTACGTCGCCGAACACGAGGTCCTTCG
>DAIOEY010000246.1:0-1759 GCA_036745995.1 Acidimicrobiales bacterium
GACGACTGGCGAACTCGTGATCGGCGCCGTCGTACTGGAACTGGATTCGGTAGTCAAGCGCTTCGGAGCCAACGAGGTACTGCGCGGCGTCTCATTGCAACTGCACCGACACGAAGTGGTGTGTCTCATTGGCGCCTCGGGCTCAGGTAAATCGACGCTGCTGCGTTGCGCGAACATGTTGGAAAGCATTGACGGCGGTTCGGTTTCGCTCTTCGGCCAGTCACTCAATGATCTGCGAATCGATCCAGACCTCGTTCGACGCCACGTCGGAATGGTGTTCCAGTCGTTCAATCTCTTCCCGCACCTCAGTGTGCTCGACAACGTCTTACTCGGTCCGGTACACGCTCTGAAGCGCAAACGCAGCGACGTGCGCGCTGAAGCCCTCGAACTCCTCGCGCGGATCGGACTGGCCGATCGCGCCGACGAGTACCCCGACCGACTCTCGGGAGGACAGCAGCAGCGCGTCGCCATCGTGCGCTCGCTCGCAATGCAACCAGCGCTGTTGTTACTCGACGAAGTGACGAGTGCACTCGACCCAACGTTGGTGGGTGAGGTCCTCGACCTCCTCGCCGACTTGGCGCGTCAAGGAACCACGATGCTGATCGCGACCCACGAGATGAACTTCGCGCGCGACGTCGCTCATCGCGTTGCCTATCTGGACAGTGGGGTCCTCGTCGAACAGGGAACGCCCGAGGAGATCTTCACCAAACCCCAACACGCGTCAACGCGCGCGTTTCTGGAGCGGGTTCGTTAAGAAGCCTGCGCGCGCACTTCGAGAAGTTGCACCGTCAGGTCGAAGAGCTCCTGGTCGCGGTCCCACGTCAGATGGTCGCGAACTTGTTCGAGGGGCAGCCACACGAGTTCGTCGACCTCTTCGCTCGGCACGAACTCTCCGTCGTCGGGCGACATGAGGTAGTAGGCGACGATCTTGGGCTTGCCCTTGCGGTGCGTGTAGTTGGTCGTGCCGACGAACTGGATCACCTGGCACCACATGCCCGTCTCTTCGAAGACCTCGCGCAACGCCGCCTCTTCGAAGGTCTCGCCTTCATCGAGCTTTCCCTTGGGAAAGGTCCAGTCGCCCCGTGACTCGCGAAAGATGCAGGCGATCTCGACGCGGCCCCCCGGCACGAATCGAAAGACGATGCCACCCGCAGCCCGGATGAGATCATTGGGCGCGTCGCTCGGAACAATGAGTTCACCGCTCAAGAGGTACACGCCGTCAACGGTAGAGGATGAATCGACACCAACCGGACATTGCCTCTGAGAGCGCGCGAAGCTGACACGTTCGTAGAGTAGTGACCGCAGCCGCCGCTCCTTCGACATTCACATCCGACGTCGGGCTTCGTCCACCGACGCGCACGGGCTGGTTCGTACGGCCCGCACCCATCAGCGACGATGGTTCGGGCCGTCGTGACACGTAATCGCGACTATTTCGATAAGATTTGTGGGATGAAGAAACTGTTCTCCTTTCCCACTCCCGTGAACGACGCGGCCGCGCGCACCGTGGCGCTCGGGGTCTTCACGATGTCGGTGCTCGCGCTCGTGACCAACACGGCGTGGCTCCTCATCCCTCTCACCTACGGATTCGTCGCTCGCGTCGCCACCGGACCGACGATGTCGCCCCTCGGACAGTTCGCGGTGCGCGTCGCGGGACCGCGCCTCACCAAGTGGCAGAAGTTCGTGCCCGGTCCTCCCAAGCGTTTCGCCCAGGCGATCGGTCTCGTCTTCACGGTCTCGGCGACGATCGTGTGGGTGAGCG
>DAIOEY010000247.1:0-1755 GCA_036745995.1 Acidimicrobiales bacterium
ACATGTTGCAGAAGGACCTGCTGGTGCCCTGGCGGACGGTCCAGGACAACATCACGATGGCGGCCCGGCTCACTCGCCGGGTCACCGATGATGACCGCAACGAGGCCCGGCGGGTCGCCGAACGGTACGGCCTCGGAGAGTTCCTGCGCCATTACCCGAGCGCGCTGTCGGGCGGCATGCGTCAACGCGTGGCCTTCATGCGCACGCTCGTCACCCACCAGTCACTGCTGCTGCTCGACGAGCCGTTCGGCGCGCTCGACGCACAGACTCGTCTGGAGATGCAGCAGTGGCTCTTGCAGGTGTGGAAGGAGACGGGTCGTACGGTGCTGTTCATCACCCACGACGTCGACGAGTCGATCTTTCTCTCGGACCGGATTCTCGTGATGTCGCCTCGACCCGGACGCGTGATCGCCGATCTGGAGAATCCACTGGCGCGACCACGCACCCTCGACACCCTCACCGATCCCGAGTTCATCGAACTGAAGAGCCGGGTCATGCATCTGCTCCACGGCGGTGGCGCGTGAAGAGGTCTGTGCTTCGCAACGTCGGCATCCCGCTGCTCTCGCTGGCCGTGTTACTCGGTCTCTGGGAAGCCATCGTCGTCATCTTCAACGTGGCGCCGTACATCATGCCGCGACCGTTCGACGCCATCCGGGCCGTCACGGACAACTGGAGCCTCCTCTGGCCGCTCGTTCTCGGCACGATTCAAGAGACCTTGTACGGCTTCGCGTGCGGGGCGTTGCTGGGCCTCGGTCTCGGTGTGGTCATGGCGAAGGTCCCGTTCCTGCAACGTTCTCTGTATCCGCTGCTTGTTCTCTCCCAGGCCGTTCCAGTCATCGCGCTCGCGCTACCGCTGGTGCTGATTTTGGGATTTGGCAGGACGCCCATTGTCTTCATTGTGGTCTGGGTCGTGTTCTTTCCGGTCGCCGTGAACACCTTTGACGGGCTGAGCCACGTCGACCAGGACCTCGTGAACTTGGCGCGTGTCTTTGGCGCGTCTCGACGAAGGACGTTCCTGCAGATCGAGATACCCGCGAGCACGACGTCGATCTTCAGCGGACTGAAGATCGGCGCGACTTACGCGGTCTCCGGCGCGATTATCGGCGAGTTGTACGCCTCTGACGGAACATCACTGGCGCTCTATCAAGCGCACGCGAATGCCAATCTCAACGCCGCCGGGGTGTACGGCACCACGATGGTCATGACGGCACTGGGTATCAGTTGGTTCCTGCTGGTGGTGGGGACCGAAGTGCTCCTGACACCGTGGCAGCGTCGCAGTGTCGCACGAAGAGCACTGTTTCGTCGGCGCGCCGACGTGGTCGTGTCGACCGTCCAGCACTAGAATCGACCATTAATCGTTATGAGGAGAGTCGTGAAGATCAACCGTTTCGGAGCATTGGCGCTCACTGGTTCGCTCGTGCTCACCTCCGTCGGCGCCCTGGCGGCGGGCAGCGCGGCGTCGGCGTCGTCGCTCAAGAACGTCAAGTTCGCGTACGACTTTCCCGGTCCGGACTTCGAGTTGACGCCGCTCGTCGTCGCCCAGGATCAGGGCTACTTCAAGGCCGCGGGCCTCAATGTCAGCATCGTCTTTCCGCCGAACACCTCCACCACGACCAAGTTGCTCGTCACCGGTACCGCGGACATTGGTCTGGTGACGACGACCGACATGGGCGTGGCGATCAACGCGGGCGCGCCCATGTTGTCGGTGGCGAACTACTCGATGAAGAACAACTGGGCCCTGTTCGCCAAGCCCGG
>DAIOEY010000248.1:0-1754 GCA_036745995.1 Acidimicrobiales bacterium
CTGACGCCGCGAGCTGCTGCGCGACGGCGGTCCCGACCGCTCCCGCGCCGATGATGAGGTAGTTGGACATGCGTTCCTTTCGTGTGGGAGAGCACTGCTCTCGTGTATCAGTGTGGCACATGGCGGAGGATTTTGCAAGAGCAGTGCTCTCCGAATCGCTTTTTGAGCTGCGCGGTGGGATACTGAGGTCGTGAGCACCGTGAAGAGGACCCGCGCCGAGGCGCGCGTGGATCAGATTGAGACCATCAAGGACGTGTCGCGTCGTCTGCTCGCCGAGAAGGGTGTGACGGGGCTGTCGCTGCGTGAGGTCGCGAGGGAGATGGGACTCGTCTCCTCGGCGCTCTATCGCTACTTCGCCAACCGTGACGAGCTCTTGACCGCGCTGATCCTCGACGCCTACAACGATCTGGGCGACGTGGTCGAGAGAGCTGACCGACGAAGCGCCGCGCTGAGCTCCCGGCGTCGTTGGCACGCCGCCACGCGGGCCATCCGACGGTGGGCCAAGGCTCATCCCCACGAGTACGCGCTGATCTACGGCACGCCGGTACCGAACTACGTGGCGCCGCAACTCACCATCGAAGCCGCCACGAGGGTCAGCGGTGCGTTGGCGAGGATCCTCTCTGACGACTGGGCGCGACGCCCGCCCGGGAAGCCGGCGCCGAGCGCGGCGAGTCTGCGCACGTTCTTGATGGTGGACAACGTCAAGGAGCAACTGCCCGGGGTGCCACCTGATCAATGGGTCAAAGCGTTGACCGCGTGGACCCTGATCTTTGGCTTCATCAACTTCGAGCTCTTCGGCCAGTACGTCGGAACGGTTCGCAACGCGGACGTGATGTTCGAGCGCGTCATGGACGAGGTCGCCGACTCTCTCGACCTCGGCGCGTGAGCGGCGTCGCTACTGCGGCGTTGAGGTGACACCGAGGCGCGAGGTCAAGAACTCGAGGACGTCGTCGAGCGCCTTGCGTGTCGGCGAGCCGACCTCGTCGACGTAGTCCTGTGTGAGCACCGAGTGCGCTGCCTTCTTGTAGCCCCAGGGATTGCCCGACGAGGAGTCAATCTCTACTGCGATGAAGTTCTCACCGAGTTCTTGGTGCAATCTCGCAAATCGCTCACCGGGCGACTTCTTGTCATTCGAGAACCGCAACCCCATGAGGCAGAGTCCGTCGTCGGCGCGCCGCTTGACCGCCAGTAGGTCCTCGTCAGAGACGCCGAGCGATCCCTTCAGCTTGGTGTTCACCGGAAAAGGAAGCGACGGTTGACTCATTACCGGCGCGACCACCGTCGCGTCGACGCTCATCGCGAGCGCGAAGCCGCCCGTGAGACACATGCCGATCACGCCGACCCCCGGGCCGCCGCAGCGCCCGTGCTCGAAGGACGCGAGTTCTCGCAGGTACCGCACCGCTGGGCTCGTCTTGTTCGTCGCGAACACCGTGAACTCTCGGCTGACACAGGCGCGCGCCATCGAGGACACCACGTAGGAACCGACGGGCTCACGTCCGGGCGTGCCAAAGAGATCGGGCAGTACGGCGCTCATCCCGTGCTCGGCGACCTTGCGGCCAAAGGCGGCCACTAGTGGCGTGATCCCTGGCACCTCGTGGATAACGAGTACCGCCGGCCCGGAGCCGATCCGGTAGACGTCGTGGGTTCGCTGCGACGAGGAAGTGAACGACGTCTTCGAGAAGCCGTCGAGCGCGGCTGATTCGATGGGGATACTCATTCCTTCCAGGGGGCAACCACGTACGTTTTTAGCGCAC
>DAIOEY010000249.1:0-1722 GCA_036745995.1 Acidimicrobiales bacterium
AGGGTAGCCCCGGTCGACGCGTTCGAGGTCGGCGACGACGAAGAGTTGCTGCTGGGTCGTGAGCGCGTACCAATTCGACGGCAACACCATCGCAGCGACGCCCTCGGCGGCTCTCGCGGCCTTGACGGCGCGCAGCACGAGATTCGTGCATGCAGCGTTCTGGGCGTTCGCGGGCCAGGTCAGTTGACTGGTCACGCAGGGATTGGTACAGGAGTAGTTCCCGGGTGTCCCGGTGCACGGTCCCGATGAGAGGTAGTTCGGTGACGGAGCGATGTTGGCCGGCGGGTTGTACGGGGCCGTTCCCGAGGCGCCGACGGTCTCGGGCACGGCCACGAGAAGAAGCGCGAAGAGCACGGCGCCCAGCGCCATGCGGGACCGGGTGACGGGCACGCCGACGGCTCGACCTAGGTACTGCGTCGGGCCGTTCACTGACCCGATCGTACTAGGCACCGGTCGCCGTTTTCGGGCGACGACGGGAATGGCCTCGATTGGCGACGGGCTCTAACCTTGGTCCGTGAATCCAGAGGAGCGCTCGACCGACTCGGGTATCGTCGTCCGTGCGGTGTACGAACCGAAGGACCTCGACGGCTTCGATCCGGCCGAACAACTGGGTGAACCGGGCGCCTTTCCCTACACCCGCGGGGTCCAGCCGACGATGTACCGCGGTCGACTCTGGACGATGCGCCAGTACGCCGGCTTCGGGACGGCCGAGGCGACGAACGAACGGTTCAAGTTCCTCCTCACGGCCGGCCAGACCGGACTCTCCTGCGCCTTCGACCTGCCGACCCAGATGGGTTACGACGCGGACCACGCGCGTGCCGAGGGCGAGGTGGGCAAGGTGGGCGTCGCCATCTCCTCACTCGAGGACATGCGGCTACTGCTCGCGGGACTACCGCTCGACGAGGTGACGACCTCGATGACCATCAACTCGACCGCCTCGACGCTGCTGCTCCTCTACCAGCTGGTCGGTGAGGACCAGGGCGTGCGCGGCGGCCAGTTGCGCGGGACGATCCAGAACGACATCTTGAAGGAGTACGTCGCGCGCGGCACCTACATCTACCCGCCGCGACCCTCGATGCGTCTCGTCGTGGACACCTTCTCCTACTGCAACAAGGAGATGCCCAACTGGAACACCATCTCGATCTCGGGCTACCACATCCGTGAGGCCGGCTCGACGGCCGTCCAGGAGATCGCCTTCACGCTCGCCAACGGCATTGCCTACGTAGAGGCCGCCCTGGCGGCGGGACTCGCCCTCGACGACTTCGCGCCGCGGCTGAGCTTCTTCTTCAACGCCCACAACAATCTCTTCGAAGAGATCGCTAAGTACCGCGCGGCGCGCCGGATGTGGGCGAACATCATGCGCGACCGCTTCGGCGCCACGGATCCCAAGTCGATGATGCTGCGCTTTCACACCCAGACCGGCGGGTCCACGTTGACCGCCCAGCAGCCCGAGAGCAACATCGTGCGCGTCACCGTCCAGGCCCTCGGCGCGGCCCTCGGTGGCACGCAGAGTCTGCACACCAATGGCTTTGACGAGGCGCTCGGATTGCCGACCGAACGCGCGGCGAAGTTGGCGCTACGAACCCAGCAGATACTCGGTTACGAGTCTGGAATCGCCGACACCGTCGACCCGCTCGCCGGCTCGTATTTCGTTGAGTCGCTGACCAACGAGGTCGAACGGTTGGCACTCGAGTACATCAGCGCCATCGACGCCCAGGGCGG
>DAIOEY010000250.1:0-1716 GCA_036745995.1 Acidimicrobiales bacterium
TGTCACACCGTAGGGTCATTGTTGACGTGGTGGCGCGAAGACGCCACTCGAGTGACAGTGAGGATTGATGGCCGAGCGACTACTGACTCCGTCGAAGATCACGGCGTGGCTCGAATGTGCCCATTTCCTGTCGCTACGCAACCAAGCCGACGCCGGACTGGTGCAGATAACCCCGCGGCCGATGGGTTCGCTCGCTGACCTGCTCGTTGAAAAGGGGACGTCGCACGAGCGCGACTGTTTGGCCGACCTCGAGAATCAAGGGCTCTCCATCTACCAGGTGCCGGGCCGAAATCCCGACGAGACGTTCTCCCAGTGGGTCACGCGCGTTGACAATCCGATGGAGAGGGACTTTGACGTCATCTACCAGATGCCGTTCGTGCACGAAGGCATCCGCGGCATCGCTGACTTCCTGATCCGGGTGGAGTCGGAGGAAGGTTTTGCGAACTACGAGCCAATCGACGCCAAGCTCACGCGCAGCGAAGGCAAACCGGGCCACGTGCTACAACTCTGTTTTTACGCCGACGCGATTCAGGCGCTCGGCGGTCTCGCGCCGCAGCGCATGCACCTGTGGCTCGGTTCGGGTGTTCTCGAGCCTCTGGTCGTCGCTCAGTTCAGTCCCTATTGGCGCCGACTCCGGCGTCAACTGAGCGTGTTGCTCAACCAAGACGTCATTGGCGACACGTCGCCCGTGCCGTGCACGCACTGTGAGGTCTGTGAGTTCGCCGATCGTTGTGATGCCGAATGGCGAGCGGCGGACTCGCTCGTCTACGTGGCCAACATTCGTCCGGCCGATCGTGAGGCGCTCGAGGAGGTCGGCGTACGTACCGTGGTTGAACTCGCCACTCGTAGAGAGCAGGTTCTCGGCGTGCACGAAGAGAACCTGCGCCGCCTCACCCGTCAGGCGGATCTGCAGGTGGCGACGCGTTCACACCCTGAGGAACGTCCGGCCTTCGAACTCCTCGCGGCCTCGGACGATCCCGTCTTCGGACACGGCTTCAGTCTCTTGCCGTCTCCAGATGAAGGCGACGTCTTTTTTGACTTCGAAGGTCACCCCTTTTGGACCACGCGACACGACTTGTTCTTTCTCGCCGGATTGTTCTACCGCGACGCTGGCGCCACCTGGGCGTACGACGCGCGATGGGCGCACGACCTCGATCAACAGGCCACGATGATCAAGGAGCTGGTGGAGTTCTTTTCCGCGCGGCGGCGCGCGTACCCCAAGATGCACGTGTACCACTACAACCACACGGAACGATCCTCACTCGAACGGCTCACCCGGGGGACCGAGAGTGAGAGTCTCTTCAACCAACTCGCCGACAGTGGCATCTTCGTCGACCTTTACGTGGTGGCGAAGAACGCGCTCCAAGTGGGGACCGAGTCCTACGGGCTCAAATACCTCGAGCGGCTGACGGGCTTCACGCGCAGCGGTGGCATCGAAGGGGGAGCGGGTGCCGTCGTCGAGTACGAGGCGTGGATGAAGACCCGTGACCCCCAACTGCTCGAGAACATCGCCGGGTACAACGACGACGACGTGCAGGCGACGAGGGCCCTGCGCGATTGGCTGGTGGGAGAACGTCCGGTCGATCTCGAGTGGCGTGATGACGTCCTCGAGACGCCCGAAGTGGAACTCGATACGGATCAACTGGTCGAAGGGCTTCGCCACTTCGGTGAGGGGAGCGCGCAATACCTGCTCGGCGACCTGCTCAACTACTGGCG
>DAIOEY010000251.1:0-1690 GCA_036745995.1 Acidimicrobiales bacterium
CTCCTGACGTGGGGACTGATCGGTCCCGGCAAGGGAATCGAGTGGGTGATCGACGCGTTGGCGAAACTGAAGGACATCGTCCCGGCGCCCCTCTACGTGATCGCTGGAAGGACGCATCCCAAGGTATTGGCGTACGAGGGTGACGTGTACCGACGAATGCTCGAACAACGTGTCCGGGATAATGGCGTGTCCGAGATGGTCGTCTTTGACAATTCATACCGCGACCTGCCTTCGCTGAATCACCTCATCAGTAGCGCCGACGTCGTTCTCTTGCCGTACGACTCGGTGGACCAGGCGACCTCGGGCGTTCTCGTCGACGCGATCGCCGCGGGACGACCGGTCATCGCGACGGCCTTCCCGCACGCCGTCGAACTGCTCAGTGACGGTGCCGGTCTCGTGGTCGAGCACAAGGATCCCGGCGCGATCAGCCGCGCCCTACGGCGCACGATTTGCGAGCCGAAGTTCGTCGAAAATATGCAGCGCGAAGCGCGGCGCATCGCGCCGAGCTTGGGTTGGGACGCCGTCGCGACGCAGTACCTCGAACTGACCGACCGAATGCTGTTGAGCGTGGGCGTCGGATGATGCGCGTTCCTGAGCCAAACTTCTCACACCTGCTGTCGCTCTCGGGGCCCTTTGGCACCTTCGAGCACGCTGATCATACGGTGGCTCGCGTCGAGCACGGCTACTGCACCGATGACGTCGCGCGTGTTCTGCTGGTCTGCGTTCGCGAATCTGCACCGTCTCGCGAAGTGGCTGAACTCGCGCGGTCGTCGATGCGATTTCTGGCAGAGGCTCAGGGGCTCAACGGGCAGTTTCGAAATCGCCGCCGCGAGTCCGGTTCGTGGTCCGGTCCCGTCGCGAGCGAAGACTGTTGGGGGCGAGCGATTTGGGCACTCGGCTCAGCCATCAGGTTCTCCAAAGACGAGTCCCTCGTCGAGTCGGCCCTCGTGCTGTTTCGTCGAGCCGTCATGGCGCGTTCACGCTGGCCCCGGTCGATGGCGTTCGCGACGCTGGGCGTTACCGAGTTTCTCACGGTCAAGCCCGAAGATGAGGGGGCACGCGCACTTCTGGGTGCGGCCGCCGAAGTGCTGGACCGCCCCGAAGTGAGCGAGTCGTGGCGCTGGCCCGAGGAACGACTCCGCTACGCCAACGCGATTCTCCCCGAGGCGCTGATGACGATCGGCTCGGTCCTGGGCGACGATCGTCTCGTCGCGAACGGTCTGCGCCAGTTGCGGTGGTTGCTCGACATGGAGACGTCGCACGGACACCTCTCCGTCGTCCCCGACGGAGGCCGCGGTCCTGAAGCGGACGATCGAAGGTATGACCAGCAACCGATCGAGGTGGCCGCAATGTCCGAGGCCTGCATTCGGGCCCTTGATTTGACGGGCGACACGTCGTGGATCGTGGGCCACGAAATGGCGGTCCAATGGTTCGTGGGAAAGAACGACGGGGGTGTGGTCATGTTCGACGCGGCGACCGGAGGAGGATACGACGGCCTCACGGCGTTGGGTGCCAACCTCAACGAGGGTGCGGAGTCGACGATCGCGCTGCTGACGACACTGCAGCACGCGCGCCGCTTCGCGAAGGCGAGCTCATGAGAGACATCGGGATCGCCGTTCGATCAGAGACGCGAATCCGAGCCGACGCGTCGAGGGTGTTGTTGCGCCTGTTCATTCCCGGTCAGGAACTC
>DAIOEY010000252.1:0-1684 GCA_036745995.1 Acidimicrobiales bacterium
TACGGATCCGACTTCGCGCGAGTCCTCGCCGTCAGCCAGGTGTGGGTGAACGGTGACGCCGCCGATGCGGCGGACGTTGTCGAGCCCTACGACGAGGTTGCGGTGCTCCCTCCCGTTTCGGGAGGATGAGGATCACGGTGGCCGAACAGGAGTTCGAGGGCGTGCGGCAACATGGGAAGCACGGCCTCGAGGCTCTCGACCGCCCCCTTTGGTGAACCTGGCGTGTTGATGATGAGGCTTTGGCCGAGCGTTCCTGATCTCGCACGTGAGAGGGGCCCGAACGGGTTCGTTGCGCGCATCACTTCGCCGAAACCCGGCGCTTCGCGATCGAGGACTTCCATCGTCGCCTCGGGAGTGAGATCGCGCGGGGCAAATCCGGTGCCACCCGTGGTGACGATGAGTCCCGCGAAGTCGAGGGAGAGTTGGCGCAGGGCCGTTGCCACTGACTCGACACCGTCCGCTACCACCTGGTTCTCGATCACGTCGAATCCGTTCCGTCGGAGTCGATCGGCGAGTAGTGGTCCGGCCAGGTCTTCGCGATGTCCTGACGATACGGAATCTGACACCGTGAGGATCTTGGCGTCGAAGGTCATCGCTCGAGCGTAGGTGATGACGCGGGCGATTTCACGTTGGGCGGTGTCGCTTCGACGAGGGAACCTGGCGACGTGGTCACCGGAGACCGGTCTCGGCGCGTGGGGGCCGTTTCAGCGACACCGGCGCCTCTGTCGTTCGCTCGATCGGGCGTCGACGCGGTCGACGTCCGATCAACGACCAGTACCTGATGCCGATGGGTAGCATTTCGAGATGAGCGGCGAGGACCGATCGGTTGAGATAACCGACGTGGATGACGTGGAGGCCGCGCGACACGTCGACGACGAAGGCGTGCGACACGCCGTGGCTCGCGGTCGCGTGACAATGCGGGCGGAGACGGCTGCCGGTGTCAGCGCGAACACACTGAAAAAGGGGGACGTCCTCGCGACGGCGCGCTACGCCGCCGTTCAGGCGGCCAAGCAGACCTCGTCGTTGGTCGCCCGGGCCGACCCCGTGACGATGACTGACGTCACCATTCGATTCGTCGTGGGCGAAACGTGGATTGACATCGAAGCGAGGGTTGAATGCGTCGACCGTGTTGACATTGAGGCGCATGCCCTCAGTGCCGTGACCATCGCCGCGCTGACCGTGTACGACATGTGCAAGTCAGCCGACCACACGATGATGATCGGAGCGGTCGAGCTGTTCGAAACGTCCGGGGGTCGGCTCGGCGTGTGGCGTCGCGGCGAGAATGATCCAGACGGCGAGATCTGAGCAATCCCGTCCGCTACCGACCGGAGATCATTCCGTCGTTCGATTGCGAATGCGCCACGCCCACACGAACATGGCGACGCCGAGCAGGACCACGACGGCGCCGACCACTGCCCACACGTCGTGGCCACTCATGCCCGATCCGTGCAAGACGTTCGTGCCCTGGGCAATCCAAACCAAGCCGACCAAGCAGATGAAAGACCCTGACACTATTCTCGACCACATCGCCGATTCCGATCTATAGGTAGCTGCGTGCCACGTCCGAAGGATACCGAACGTTGTTCTTGGGTTTCCTATGCGCCGAAGCGACGTTCACGACGAGTGAAGTCTCGCAAGGCTCGAAGGAGGTCGACTTTGCGGAACGCCGGCCAGTAGGGATCGA
>DAIOEY010000253.1:0-1656 GCA_036745995.1 Acidimicrobiales bacterium
CGCGGACCACGTCGTTGTTCGTGGCGCGCCGTCGTTCGAGCGAGAGGTCGTAGTGCACGAAATCAAGTTGCACGCCGAGCAGTTCGGGCGTCATCACGCGCAGGGACTCGGTGAGGAGCTCCTGGCCGGTCTGGTCGCCGTCGCAGACGACGACGGTGGCGGTGGGGAGTGGATTCACCATCGCAGTCTACGACCGCCCAATCGAGTGCTTCTCGTAGCGTCGTACGGAACGCTCAGTGGCGCGCTCCGCCGCCGAGGAAGGACTCGATGAACGCCGGATTCTCCTGGAGGTCCTCCGGCGCACCTTCGAGAACAACTCGGCCACCGCCGAGCACGTAGGTCCAGTTCGAGATACGCAACGCCGACTTCGCGCGCTGCTCGACGAGCAGCACGGTCGAGCCGCTGTCGGCGAAACCTCGGACGTACTCCTCGAGCAACTGGGTCGCGATCATGGGGGCGAGGTTGGCCGTCGGCTCGTCGAGCACGAGGACCGAAGGAGAGAGCATGAGTACGCGGCCCATCGCGAGCATCTTGCGTTCGCCGCCGGAGAGTTTGCCGGCCTTGCGGTGCATCATCTCCTTGAGTCTCGGGAACCGGTCCACGACGGCGGCGATCCGGTCAGGGATGTCGTGCTTCTTGAGCAGGTAGCCGCCGATCTCCAGGTTCTCCTTGACCGACAACGGAGGAAAGACGTCGTCGATCTGGGGCACGTAGCCGACGCCGAGTTTGGCGACGTCTTCGGGGTGCATGTTGGTGACGTCGTTACCGCCCACGCTCACGCTGCCGTGCAGCACCCGCACGACGCCGACGAGCGACTTGAGCAGCGTTGACTTGCCCGAGCCGTTCGGTCCGACGATCGAGATGACCTTGCCCGGCGAGGCCTCGATCGAGATGTCGCTCACGATGGCCCGCCCGTCGTAGCCGGCCGCGAGCGCGGTCGTGGTGAGTACCAGACCCGGCTGGGATAGTTCAACCGACAAGGTACGCCTCCACCACTTCTGAATTCGCTCGAAGTTCCGCCATCGTGCCCATGGCGAGGACCTTGCCCTCCGCCAGGACGATCACCGGATCGCAGTACGCGTCCATGATCGCCAGTTCGTGCTCGACCATAAGAATCGTCATGCCCGCCTCGGCGAGGCGCGTGAGCTGGTCGCCGATCTTGTGCGCGAGGTTGGGGTGGACCCCGGCCATTGGCTCGTCGAGCAGGAGGACCTTCGGCTCGGCGAGCAGCGCGCGCATGATCTCGACGAGGCGACGCTGGCCACCGGACAGACCACCGGCGTAGGCGTCGGCGTACTGCGTCAGCCCGAAGCCTTCGAGGACCTCCATCGCGCGGCCGATGTTCGCCTTGTCCTCTCGACCCCAGTAGCGCCGCCCGCGCATCGCGCCCCGGAAGGAGTCCCCCGATTGGTTCGGAATGGCACTGACGAGGTTCTCGAGCACCGTCAGCTTCTTGAACTCGCTGGCGAGTTGGAACGTACGCACCAATCCGTTCTTCGCACGCTCGTTCGAGGGCAGAGCGGTGATGTCTTTACCCTCGTAGAAGACGCGACCACCCGAGGACGGCAGCGTTCCGGCGAGCATCGCGAGTGTCGTGGACTTGCCCGCCCCGTTCGGTCCGATGAGTCCGGTCACGCGACCCTGGTGGACCTCGAA
>DAIOEY010000254.1:0-1648 GCA_036745995.1 Acidimicrobiales bacterium
AGGCTGGAGGCCCACGTGGTCTCGATCTCGTCGCTCGCCATCCGGTTGAGCGCCAGCTCCAAGGCGGCGCGGTAACTCATCGGCCGAACGCTGAACTCGCGCAGGGCGCGGTCATTTTGAACCACCACGTCGGTATGCATTCCGGCGACGAGAGGCCGCGCGATGGCGGACGGGATGGGCGTGACCAGGTCGATGAACTTGCTACTCCATTCGGGGTGGGGCACAGGTAAGACGAGGATCCGGCGATGGAGCCCGCGAACGCTGGCGTATTCCAGCATCATCTGCCGGTAGCTAAGGATGTCCGGGCCGCCGATCTCGTAGACGCCCTCGGCATCAGGGCGGTCGAGCGCTTCGAGGAGGTACTCGAGGACGTTGCGGACACCGATCGGCTGGCAGCGGAAGTCCACCCATTGGGGTGCGACCATGATCGGTAGGCGCTCGGTCAGGCATCGGATCATCTCGAAACTCACTGACCCCGAACCGACGATGATCGCGGCGCGGAACTCAACGATCGGCACTCCGCAGTTGGCCAGGATTCGGCCCACCTCGTGACGCGAAGTCAGGTGATCGCTCAGGGTCGCGGCCGGGTCTCCCAGGCCCCCGAGATACACGATCTTGGTGACGCCCGCACGCTGTGCCGTCGCCGAGAAGATCTGGGCAATCTGGCGGTCGCGTTCGCGAAAGCTTTTGCCGCTCGCCATCGAATGCACCAGGTAGTAGGCGACGTCGATGCCCTCCAGCGCCTGACGCGATGCCTCTTCGTCGGCCAGGTCGCCTTGGATGAGCTCCACGCCGGCCCAGCGTCCCTCCAAGCGACCGACGTCGCGAGTCACGCAACGGATATGCGCGTTTCGATCGAGCAGCCTCTCTACCAGTCGGCCGCCGATGTACCCGGTCGCGCCCGTGACCAGAACGTGCGCCCTAGCCTCGTCACCATCGGCGTCGTCGTTCACCCGCGCTTCTCGAAACCCATTGCTATCGCCCACAACTGAAGTTGATACCTCACGCGATGGGTGTCACCAGTGCCGAAGGTCCTTGGTAATCCCGCTGCGGGTGGGTTCGCCTCGGAGCGTCTGACAGGTTGGCTCAATTCATTCTTTGAACTCGGCCAACAGTCTGGAAAGGTTTGAAAGCCGTCCGCCAAGGTCCACCATTTGTACGACCCACGGATCGTTGTGAGAGTTACAACATTGAGGACATGGACGCGCCCGTTCAAAGAAAGAAAGCGGAACGCCAACCGGGACGATTCACGACGCACTTGCTGGGAGAAACCCTTTGAGGATTTCCAGATTTCCAGATCCTCGGCCCGCTCGGCCGCCAACTTCGCAGGGCGACGTCGGGTGTTGTCGTTATGCGTATGTCAGGATCAGTGATTACGCGGGGTCTTAATGACGACACTTCGAGGTGATGAGCATGATGGTCAGTACGGCGACGCCTGAGCGACGTCCGGTCGGTGACTCGGCGATCGGTGCGATCGAGACTGTCGTGTTCGACGTGCTCGGCACGGTAGTCGATGAAACCGGCTCGATCGCGCTCGAGGTTGCGGCCGCGATGGCAGATGCCGGGCTGGATCCGCGTGGGGGATCGCGACTCGCGCTCGAGTGGTCACGTCGGCTCGATCTCCTGATTGACCAGGTGGTCGCCGGCG
>DAIOEY010000255.1:0-1643 GCA_036745995.1 Acidimicrobiales bacterium
CGAAGGTGGGGCAAGAGACCGAGTCCCGGCGTACCGCCCTTTCGGGGATGGCGCAGCGAAGGGACCCACGACGTCATTGCCATGGCGCCAGCGCTGCAGCCGGCGAGCGCGGCGCCGCCACGCCACGTTTCGACAATTGCCGACCACACCAACGTCTCGCGCAAGGTATCAGCGAGATAACCCGGGTTGCCTCCCGACAAGTAGATCAGTCCCGCGCCGTTGATCATCTCGGCCAACGCCGCGTCGTCGGCGTCGTGGCGATCGTTCACCGGAACGATCGTGACGTCAACCCCGAGACGCTCCGCCTGTGCGGTGCCGAGTCGGTGCCACCGATCAACGACGTCAGGTCCGTCCGGCACCGCGGCCGTGGCGAGTTGGACGTAGCGCGGTGGGCGTCCCTTCAGCAGCATCGCCTCGATGTCGGCCATCTGGGGCAAGTACTCACCGGAGCCCACCAGGGCGAGCGGCCCAGGACCGAGCGGAGTCGTCATCGCGTCGCGCGCTTCATTGGTCGCTCCATCGGGCTCGTCGAGAGATGTTCGAAAGTACCACTCCCTCGTTCTACCGGCGCGGACATCGATTGCGGACGCGTGGACGACTCTGGGTGACGGACGCCGCAATAGCCACGCGACCATAGGGGCGGGTCCGTACTTCCAGGTCCCGGGGCTACGGCGTGCGACGTTGCTCGATGAAGGAGCCAAGTGTTCGACGATCGAACTCGCAGATGTCGAGTGCGCCCCGCTGTTAGTTTTGGCGAGATGAAACGCGTCGGTCTCATCGGTGGTTTGTCGTGGGAGTCGACGAGCTCGTACTACACGATGTTTCATCGCTTTACGAGCGAGACCGCGGCACCGTGGGTTCAGCCGCGACTCTTGATCGATTCGCTCGACTTCAGTGAGATCGTCACGCTGCAGCGCCTCGGAGACTGGGACGCCACGGGCGCGATACTGATCGATTCGGCCCGTCGGTTGCAAGACGCCGGCGCGACGGTCCTGGGAATCGGTGCCAACACGATGCATATGAACTTTGACGCTGTTTCGGACGCGGTGACAATTCCAGTTGTCGATATCCGAGACGCCGTCATTTCCGAGGTCGAGGCGAAGGGTGCGACCTCGGTGTCACTCTTGGGCACGAAGTACTTGATGGAGAACGACTTCTACTCGGGCTACCTGGAGGCACGCGGCATCGTCGTCGTCAAGCCAACCACTGACGAGGTCGAGGAGTTGCATTCAATGATCTTCACCGAGTTGACGCAAGGGATCGTCACCGACGAATCCACGAGTCGATTCATGTCGATTGCCGCCAGCTGCCGACGTCGGGGTAGTGACGTGATCGCGTTGTGCTGCACGGAGTTCGGAATGCTGGTCGACGAGCGGAACGCACCGTGGCCGTTCGTCGATTCGACGGCCGCGCACGTGCGAGCGCTGCTCGCCTATTAAGGGGTCGTGGCCGAAGCGAGCGCGGAGCGGACAGTTTGCGACGCCACGTCCTTCACCCACTCGGTCAAGATAAAGGCGGCTCCTTCGTTCATCATGTTCGTCCGACCGCTCGTGTCCTCGGCTCGATCATGACGGTGGGTAGCAACCGTTGGCCTTCCAGTTCCAGACGGACAGCACTGCGGCCGGGATCATGATCGGACACTT
>DAIOEY010000256.1:0-1634 GCA_036745995.1 Acidimicrobiales bacterium
CTTGGCGCCCAGGTTGAAGTGGTAGTCGAAGGGCAACTCGGCGTTGATCGAGACCTGCAGCACGGGAACGTCCGCCTTGGGGAACATGTGCACGAGCACCGACCACGTGCCGTGGTCAATACCCCAACTGTCCTCGTCCAGTCCCATGTACGTGGGTTGGACCACGTCGACGACGCGCTCGGCGATCGCGGGGTCACCCGGAGCCGGGTACTGGACGTCGAAGAGTGCCTGGGGAAAACCGTAGAAGTCGTGGATCGTGCGCGGCATCGTCATGGCCGTGACCGCGGTGATGTTCACGTACCAGTGGGCCGAGACCACGAGGATCGCCTTGGGCTTGGACATCGAGGCGCCGAAGGCGGACCACGCGTCGGTATAGCGGTTGTGCTCCAACGCGTTCATGGGATTGCCGTGACCCACGAACACCGCGGGCATCAAGTTCGCCATGGGGACCTCATTTCACGTCGATTGACGTGCCCAGCGTAGTGACGTGTCGGTGTCCTCACGTCGTCGTAGCCTCGAGTCATGCGAATTGCTCGGCGTGGCCTGTTGGTAATGGCGACGCTGGTGTCGATCGTGGTGCCGGGAACCGCGACGCCCGTTTCGGCCGCGACGACGACCAGCAATCTGGCCTGTGCCCAGTCGATCGTCGCGACCTGGCCGCTCACCCAGCTCGCCAACGAGACGATCGTCGTGCCGGTGAACGCGATGAACATCGGCTCGATGGGTCCCGAGGCCCGGGCGGGGTTCGGGGGACTGTTGCTCTTGGGCGCGACGGCACCCGCGACGCTCAGCACCGTGCTGGCGAAGCTCCAATCACTCACGCCCGAGAAGTACTCGATGATGGTGATGACCGACGAAGAGGGCGGGGGCGTGGAGCGGCTGACGAACGTCGTGGGTACGTTCCCCTGGGCCCAAACCATGGGCAAGAACCTGACGCCCGGCCAGATCACGTCCATCGGGTTGCGTATCGGCACGGCCCTGAACGCCGTGGGGGTCAACACCGATCTCGCGCCCGTGCTCGACGTCGACGGACGCGCGCAGTACCCCGGCGAGGCCAATCCCGACGGCTACCGTTCCTTCAGCGGCGCGGCAGCGCTCGCGGCCGCCGACGGGACCGCGTTCATGACCGGCCTCACCCAGGCGAACGAGACGTCGGTGGTGAAGCACTTTCCGGGGCTGGGTGGTTCGACGCGCAACACCGACTACGGACCCGCGCGGACGTTGGCGTGGTCAGCGCTGCAGAAGTCCGGCCTCATCCCCTTCGAACGGGCCATTGCGCACGGCGCCACCGCGGTCATGCTGTCGAACGCGTCGGTGCCTGGTCTGACGCCGTTGCCGTCGAGCATCTCCCCGGCTGTCGTCAATGAACTGCGACACGTCCTCGGCTTCCAGGGCCTCATCGTTACCGACTCGCTGGGTGCCGGCGCACTCAGCGCCCTCCATCTCAGTGTCTCGGCCGCCGCCGTGAAGGCACTCGAGGCCGGCGCGGATCAGGTTCTCTACGGCCCGGCCGCGGCTCCTGTACCGACGCTCGCCGCGGCCAACCTCGTCGCCAGCGCCATCGTGAACGCGGTGAACGCCGGAACGCTGTCGCGCGCCACGTTGAGTGCGGCGGCGGCGCAGGTGTTGGCCGC
>DAIOEY010000257.1:0-1616 GCA_036745995.1 Acidimicrobiales bacterium
GATGAGTGCCGCTCGCGGTGAAGCGCTCAACAACGATGTCTGCCTCGGCGATGAGCTGTTCCACTTCGCTATGCCAATCGGGCAGCGCCTTGTGAAACATGGCGGCTGCTTGCCGCATGCCCTCTCGCCCGTCTGGTGCACCGGGGAAAGGTGGGTCGTGATTGATGAATCCCGGGTCCAGGTATCGGTCGACGGCGTCCAGGTCACCCTTGGTGAACAGCTCCTGGATGAACGCCTCGACAAGCTGCTTGTTTGTGGTGGTTCGATCGGTTGTCATAGCCAGATCGTCCGGCCGATCACGGGCCCGCGGCCATCCCACAAAGTTGGGATTTCCTAGGATCTCGCCCAGTAGCACACTGTTGTGATGACGCGGAGAGCCAGCGCTGTCGAGGCGGAGCGAGAAATCGTCCGACAGTGCCACAGCGGTTTGGACGTCGGCCCGCTTCAGAGGCAGGTGCTGCGGTCACTTCGTCGACTGATGCCCGTAGATGCCGCGTTCTTCGCCACCGCAGATCCCGAGACACTGCTTTTTACCGGAGCGTATGCCGAGGAGCCGCTCGACGTGGCGACTCCAATGTTCCTTGCCAACGAGTTCGGCGACGACGACGTTAACAAGTTCACGTCGCTGGCCGCTTCGGCGCAGCACGTCGCGACACTCGATGGCGCTAGCCGAGGCGACCGCCCGTCGAGCCTTCGATCCCGCGAGATCATGCAGCCGCTCGGCCTCGGCGACGAGCTTCGGGCGGCGCTGATGGTGGGCCAAGACTGTTGGGGCTACCTGTGCCTACATCGCGACGACCATCCACTCGGGTTCACGTCCTCTGAGGCCGCAACGATTGCGCGACTCGGCCCGCACATCGCCCACGGGCTGCGCCAAGCCACCCTCCTGCACATCTCCACGGTCAGCGGCGACAAAGCCAGCCCGGGTGTCGTGCTGCTCGCAAAGGACCTAAGCCTGGTTGCGATCACCGCGGAGGCTGAACACCTCATCTCCTTGGTCGAAGTTGGTAGCTCGACCAGTCTTCCGTTGCCCTTGGCGGTCTATACCGTCGCTGTGGCCCTACAGGATGTACGAGGTGGAACGTCGGCATCTCACGAGTTGCCGAGCACCCGAGTTCCGACAAGGGACGGACGATGGATCAGTGTGCACGCTTCCCACCTTCGCGCCACGCACGGCGAGGACCGCATCGCCGTCGTTCTCGAACCGATCCAGGCACGCGCAACTGCACCCCTCATACTCTCCGCATACGGATTGAGCGCGCGAGAGGTGGAGGTCGCCAAGATGGTGCTCCGCGGTGAATCAACTCACGCCATTGTCAACACACTCCACATTTCTCAGCACACCGTCCAAGACCACCTCAAAGCGGTCTTCGACAAGACAGGGGTGCATAGTCGCCGCGATCTGGTTGGGATGCTTCTCGGCCAGCCCACTCTCAGGGTGCCTTGACGAGGTGTGGGTTCACTAGCTCGGTTCGACGAAGGCGTCTATCCGCAGGCACCCCTCCCTGGATCGGAGCTGCACCTCTCGGCTGCAGGGGTGAGCGCGTTCGTCGGGCGGATCGCTGGCGCGGCGACGCTCGATCACGAACGTGTACAGCGAGGGACCTATAACTCGG
>DAIOEY010000258.1:0-1608 GCA_036745995.1 Acidimicrobiales bacterium
AACGGACGTATCACTGTGGGACCTGTGGTCTCACGCTCGGCCGCGATCACAACGCGGCCATCAACCTGGCCCGGATGGGCCTGCCGGGGACAAACTCCGGTACTGGACGTGGAGGGGAGGTAAGACCAGGCTGTCTCGGCATTCAGGCTCACCCCGATGAAGCGTCAACCGAAACGCCACTAGCAGTTAGCGTCTAGGAGATACTTCGGTTCAGAACTCAGTCCGAGTGCGTATTTACAGTACGCCACTAGGTCCCGAGTTTGCCGAAGGGGCACTCAGGTTTGAGGTCCGTGGAGGAGCGTGCATGGTGAGCAGCGAGCAGGAATCGTTACAAGTTGATCGATCCGGCGACACGATCACCATCTGGTTGAACCGCCCCGAACGTCGCAACGTCCTCACCCGTGGACTCATCAAGGAGTTGACCCGGGCGTTCGCTGACGCCGGTGAAAGCGAGGCGACCGGCGTCATTCTCGCCGCCCGCGGCCCCGTCTTCTGCGCGGGACACGACTTCTCCGACATGGCCGGGATCGATCAACGTGACGTTCGCCGGCTCTTCGAGAAGTGCACACGTTTGATGACGACCATCCAGTCAATTCCTCAACCCGTCGTTGCGATGGTGCAAGGACTCGCGACCGGCGCGGGTTGTCAGCTGGTCGCGACCGCCGACCTCGCGGTCGGCTCGGAGGAGGCGAGATTCTGCACGCCCGGCGGCAGGGGCGGCTTGTTCTGCACGACGCCGCTGGTGGCGGTTGGTCGCTCGATCTCCAGGAAGCGCGCCCTCGAGATGGCGATGAGCGGTGACGAAATCGACGCGCGTACCGCCGCGTCGTGGGGTCTCATCAACGAGGTCGTGCCGGCGGCGGAACTCGAAAAGGCGACTGCCGCCTTGCTGCACCGCGTGACGCGGGGGAGTCCTGCGTCGAAGGGGATTGGCAAGCACGCCTTCTACGCGCAGATCGATCAGGTCCAGTCCGATGCCTACGACTACGCGGTAGAAGTCATGGCCGCCGCGAGCCAGATCCCCGACGCGCAGGAGTCGATGGCCTCCTTCTTGGAAAAGCGAGCTCCGTCGTGGACCGAGCCGCCTCGAACGACGACCTCGCGAAAATAACCGAGAGCGTCAAGCCGTCGGCGGAAGCGGATCCGTCGACACGTTCGTTCCGCGTGGACTCGAAGTCACTCATTGCTACGCTCAGACAGTGCAGACACTCCCGTCATGGATTCCGCGATGGAGGCATGACGCGATCGACCGTCACCGCGGAACTGCGCCGGGTGGGGTTGCACGCCAGCACGGTTCGTCGCCACTGGTTGCTGCACTCGAAAGGGGGGTACTGGCATGTTCGTACCATTGAGCACGAGGGACTTTCTCGACCGAGCTGTCACCGTCTACGGTGACCGGATCGGGATCGTCGACGAACCGGACCAACCCGCCGAGCAGTTGCTGGGGTTGACGTATTCGAGGGTGGGCGAGCTCGTGCGAGCCCAAGCCGCGGGCCTCGACCGACTGGGCGTCGCCCCGGGTGGTCGCGTCGCGATCGTGTCGCACAACAGTGCGCGGCTGCTCACGTCTTTTTTCGGCGTTGCCAACTACGGCCGGATCCTCGTGCC
>DAIOEY010000259.1:0-1572 GCA_036745995.1 Acidimicrobiales bacterium
ATGGATTCGACCGGTCGTCGCACCAGTGGCCAGGGCAGGGTGGAGAACGGTCCGCCGGTCAGCCATACAGGGACAGCGGTAGCGACTCACCGCTCAGATCACGAATGCGCGGTCTTCTCGACCATCGCGTGCGAGGAGCCGACGGCCACCGCCAACGCGAAGCGTCGACGCCGGTGTCGTGGACGAACTGAGCAGCCTGCGCGGGGTCTGTGCGCACGCCCGGTGCGTGGGCCCCGTTCTTGCCGCCGACCTCACCTAGCTCGGCTTCGATCCAGATGCCGTTGGCTCGGCCCCACTCGACCGCTTGGCGGGTGAGTTCACGGTTGGTGTCGAAGTCGTGATGCGAGCCGTCGTACATGACCGAGGAGTAACCAAGTTCCGGCGCGAGTCGCATGAGATCGACGTCGGTGATGTGGTCGAGATGCAGTGCGACGTCAGCGGAGGAGGCGCGGGGCCACTTCGACGGTCGCCGGGGCGATCGCGTGGGCGTGGCCGTGGTATTTGATGGCGTTCTCGCTGAGCTGCAGGATGACCGGCAGTCCGGCCCGTTCGGCGCCGGCGACGATGCCTTCGGCGTGCTCGATCGTGATGACGTTGAAGGCGGCGACGGTGCTTTCGGCGTGAGGGCCCATGAGTTCGTGGATCGTGATGATTGGCATGGCCAACATCTTGACGCAGAGCCCAACCATACGCAACGATCCCAATCAAACGCCAGGAATGTTCCAACCGAACGCACGGTCCGTGCCATCATTCGCTGCGAAGTCGTGTTCCGGGGCAAGGAGGCCTCTAGGTGACGAAGGGGAGCACGTTGCTGGTGGCTGAGCGCCGCCAGGAGCTTCTCAACACGGTTCGCACTCTCGGTCGTCTTGAGGTCGCCAGGGCAGCTTCCGAACTCAGAACGTCGACCGAGACGATCCGCAAGGACCTCGTTGCCCTCGAGTCCCAGGGCTTGCTGAGGCGCGTGCATGGTGGCGCCCTCCGCGTACCTTCGATGACGTTCGAGCCCGATGTCGCGAGTCGGACGGAGAATCTGAAGGAGAAGCACCGTATCGCCGCCAGGGCCATCGAGGAGGTCCCGGAGGGTGGGGCCATCTTCATCGACGCGGGGTCCACGACCCTGGTCTTCGCCGAGCTCCTGGAGGGCAGGGCCGGTCTGCGCGTATTCACCAACGCGCTCACGGTGGCCCGGATCCTCGCCGGCAAGCCTTTCCTGAGCTGCCACACGCTGGGTGGGCGGGTTCGCCCGAAGACCCTCGCCGAGGTCGGCTCATGGACCGAACGCCTGTTGGACGACTCCCACTTCCACTTCGACGTCGCATTCGTCGGCACGAACGCGATCTCCTTCAGCCGCGGGTTGTGCACCCCCGACCCCGAGGAGGCGGCCGTCAAGCGGGGCATGATCGTCAACTCCGAGCGGGTGGTGCTGCTCGCCGATCACACCAAGTTCGGCCAGAACTCGCTCGTCAAGTACGCCGACCTCGCCGAGATCGACCTGGTCATCACCGGTGTCGAAATTGAGGACGAGCACCAGATGGCGCTGACGGACGCCGGCGTGGACACGGAGATCGCATG
>DAIOEY010000260.1:0-1571 GCA_036745995.1 Acidimicrobiales bacterium
GCTCGGGCTCACGATGTACGGCCAGATGACGGCCGGGTCGTGGATCTACATCGGCACCCAGGGCATCCTGCAGGGAACCTACGAGACCTTCGCCGCGGTCGCGCAGAAGCGATTCGGCGGCACGCTCGCGGGCACCCTGACGCTCACGGGTGGCGCGGGCGGGATGGGTGGCGCGCAGCCCCTCGCGGTCACCATGAACGACGGGGTGTGCCTGTGCGTCGACGTCGACCCTTCGCGCCTGCAGCGCCGCGTCGACCACCGTTACCTCGACGAATGGACCGACGACCTCGACGACGCAGTGGCGCGGGTGCTCGCCGCCAAGGCCGCGCGCCGCGCGCTCAGCGTCGGGCTGCTCGGCAACGCCGCGACGATCTTCGCCGAACTCCTGCGCCGCGGGGTCGAGGTCGACGTCGTCACCGACCAGACGTCCGCGCACGATCCGCTCAGCTACCTGCCCGAGGGGATCGACCTCGCGGACTGGCACGACTACGCGGACAAGAAGCCCGAGGAGTTCACGGACCGCGCCCGCGCCTCCATGGCCAAGCAGGTCGAGGCGATGGTGGGCTTCATGGACGAGGGCGCCGAGGTCTTTGACTACGGCAACTCCATCCGTGGCGAAGCGGCGCTCGGCGGCTACGCGCGGGCCTTCGAGTTCCCCGGCTTCGTGCCGGCCTACATCCGACCACTGTTCTGCGAGGGCAAGGGCCCCTTTCGCTGGGCCGCGCTGTCGGGCGACCCCAAGGACATCGCGCGCACCGACCAGGCGATCCTCGAGCTCTTCCCCGACAACGAACCGCTGCACCGCTGGATCACCAAGGCCCAGGACCGCGTCGCGTTCCAGGGGCTGCCGGCGCGCATCTGTTGGCTCGGCTACGGCGAGCGCGACCGGGCGGGACTCGCCTTCAACGACCTCGTGGCGTCGGGCGAACTGTCCGCGCCCATCGTCATCGGGCGCGACCACCTCGACAGCGGGTCGGTCGCCTCGCCGTACCGCGAGACCGAGTCGATGCTCGACGGATCCGACGCCATCGCCGACTGGCCCCTGCTCAACGCGTTGCTCAACACCTCCTCGGGCGCCACGTGGGTCTCGATCCATCACGGTGGCGGCGTGGGCATCGGGCGTTCCATTCACGCCGGCCAGGTCTGCGTCGCCGACGGCACCGCGCTCGCCGGTGAGAAACTGGCGCGCGTGTTGCGCAACGATCCCGGCATGGGCGTGATCCGCCACGTCGACGCGGGCTACGAGTTGGCCGACGAGGCCGCGCTCGAGCGCGGCGTGCGCATCCCCATGCGCGAGGGTTGATGTCGACGCGGATCATCGTCAATATCGGTGAGCTGATCACGAACGATCCGACGATGGGCGACGAGTCGGTCATGGGTCGTTGTCACGACGGCGCGGTTGTTCTCGACAGCGAACGTGTGCTCTGGATCGGACCGAGCGCGCAGGCGCCCGAGGCCGACGAGATGATCGACGCCGAGGGTGCGGCGGTCGTGCCGGGTTTCGTCGACAGCCATACGCACCTCGTCTTCGCCGGCGAGCGGTCCGACGAGTTCGAGGCGCGCATGGCCGG
>DAIOEY010000261.1:0-1548 GCA_036745995.1 Acidimicrobiales bacterium
CGCCGAGCACGTCTGAAGGATCCGTCACCAGAATCATTGCGCCGCCATCTTCCAATTCTGCGCGGCCGCCGTAGCCCCAAAGCGCACCGACCGGTACGAGGGAATGGAAGATCGCCGCCCGTACGTCCTCGCTACGGTCACCCACCATCCACACTTTACTGGGCGAACGTGGACGAACGAGACGCAGCGCCTCTTCAAGGACCTCTCGCTTGGTGTTGAGAGTGCCATCCAGTGCGGCTCCACAGATCACTGGAAAGAAGCCCTCGATACCGAGATTTCGCAACATTCGTCGGGCAAAGTCAACTCTCTTCGAGGTGGCGACGGCGAGTTCGACGCCGTGGTCCCGCAGTGCCCCCAGCATTTCCGCGATCCCGTCGTAGAGATGACTCATGTCAACGCCGTCGCGGTCGTAGTACGTCCGATAGCGCGTCACCGCGACGTCAACATCGTCGCCGACGAAGCCCAGTCGGGCGAACGACACGCTGAGGGGTGGTCCGATGAGATCACGAAGTGTTTCCGCAGAGGCACTGTGACCAAAGTCGGCGAGCGTCAACGTGAACGAGTGCAGCACCCCCGCTTGTGAATCGGCGAGCGTCCCATCGAGATCAAAGACGATGAGAGATGGGTGGTCGGTCACTGTGCCAGACCCTTCACGCGTACTTGAAGTTGACTCGATCACGTCGACGACGAACCGCGCGGTACGGTAGCCAGCTGCGCGGCGATGAGTTCTCGGTCCTCATCATCAGCAATCGCCAGCACCAGCCGTTGCGCAGTTACGTACCACTCGTCACGTCGCTCCTGCTCTCCCGCGGCGGCGTACGCCCTGGCGAGCCCCTCCGCAGTCGACGCAACGAGCCAGTCGTCGGTGTCGGGCGCCTGTGCTTGGGTATTGGCCCGCAGCGCGTAGGAGACCGCCAGCCCTCCCTCGCCGAGTGCCGCGGCGGCTCTCGAAATCATCCAGTCGGCGCAGGTCGTCTGCACACGACCGCCGACGAACGACCAGTGGTACCGCGAGACGAAGGCTGACGTCAACAACTCGACGTCATCGTCCGGCGTGCGACGCGTCAGTTCGAGCAGTTCCCAACAGCGGTTGTAGGTCGCCACGGCGACCTCGCGGTGGCTCGACGAATCCATTGCCCGACCTTACAACGGGTGCTGAATTCTGCAGCGCTCTGATCATTCAGAAACGCCGACGCGAAACTCGACGTGCCTAGTCGTCGCGTTCGAATTCGCGCGAATAGTCCTCCTCGGCGACCGTGATGCTGTACCACGAGTAGAACTCCTCGCGACCCCGGCGTTGCGCGGCGAGATGCTGAGGGTGTTTCGCCCACGACTGATGGCTCGCCAGATCAGCGAATCGCGCGATGGTCACACGCTCCCCGTCAGCGGCGAGGAACATCTTCTCTTCAAGGAACCCGCTCATGGCGTGCGCGAGTCGACTCATCTCCTGGGCGACCACGCCGTAGGCGTCCTCGACACCGGGTCGAAGGCGACTGCGAAAGACCGTCACGATGGCCATCGAGCAATCCTGCCACAGTCAGAACGGAC
>DAIOEY010000262.1:0-1543 GCA_036745995.1 Acidimicrobiales bacterium
GCGTGCGTGGACTTGACGTCGCCAAGGCATTGCTGGAGGAGGGATTCCACTCGCCAACGGTCTACTTCCCGTTGATCGTCGACGAAGCACTGATGTTCGAGCCGACCGAGACCGAAAGCCTCCAGACGCTCGAGGCACTGGCCGCGGCGGTCGAACGAATCGCCCAACGAGCGATTGACGATCCCGATTCGCTTCATCGTGCTCCCCAGACGACGCCGGTGTCACGTGTCGACGAGGCACGTGCCGCGCGCCACTTGATCTCAACCGAAGACGCCGCACCGCGCTAGGTCACTCCTCGAGGTGTCGACTCGTTCGCCCGCCCGCGGTTACCCTTGGCTGACGATGGACGTCATGCGAAGCGGGGAGACCGGTCAGTGGCACTCAGCAATCGAAATCGTGAAAAGGGATTGAAGATCTCCGCAGCGATCGTGGGTGATGGCGCGGCGCTCGCTTACGGCGTCGGACAGGTCGGACCTGATCCGCGCAAGACCCGAGTGCAGATCGTCGCGGGGGCCGTCGTCCTTACCGTCTTCCTCGTCGCGGTGGTGAAGGCCGCGGTCGTTCCAGGCTTCCTCGTTTGGTTTCTCCTCTATTCGTTCATCGTCCGGTCCGTGGGGGTGGTGGTGACGGGCAGCAACGTCGTCGTCTTGGAGCGCAGCCTGGTCACAGGACGGCCCAAGAGGATAAGGAACACTCTTCCGGCGGGTGCTCTTACCGGACTGTCGGCAGCGGAGAAGGGCGGCTATTTCCACGTTTCGGCCGCGGAGCTGTGGCTACGACCGAAGGAATACGCGATCCTCGCCACGGCGGAGGCTGGCGCGACTTGAAGGGCGCTGAGCGACGCGACGATTGTTAATTAGGAGGTCAGTTTCTGCACCGTGTCAACGTCGCTGATGTGACCGAGCACGATGCGCAGGAGTCGCGCGAGTTCTCTCTGTTCGCTCGCCGAAAGGGCACCGACGGCCAGCGTCTCATGGCGGTTGAACTCCGGGAACAGATTCTCGATGAGACGTTCGCCGGATCGACTGAGTGCCACCGAGACACGACGGCGATCCTTGGTGTGCGGGATTCGCCGAATGAGCTTGCGCGTCTGGAGGGTTTTCAGTACGCCGGTGAGCGTGCCTTTGGACACGCCCGCTTCGTGGGCGACGTGCCCTGTCTCCTGTTCACCCCAGATCCACAGCACCCACAGCACCGTGAACGCCACCCAGCTGAGGTCGCAGGCGTCGAGGACGGTTCGCTCCATGTGGTTGCGTATTGCCGAACCCGACCGGTAGATGTTCGACACGGCACTCATGGCGGTGAAGTCGAGATCGTGGCCGCGCAGTCGACTCCGGATGTCACGTTCAGCCGCGGAGACGACTGTTTGGTGCGAGCTGGCGATCTTCCTCGACACGACTACGCCTTGAGGGTTCGCCCACCGGCGAACGTGGTGGCGACGCTGCGAAAGTAGCCCCCGAGGATCTCTCGGGGAGCGATTGACAACAGCTCCTCACTCGGTGAATCGAAGAGCTCGAGCGTCGCCGTGCCCGCGTAGGCGGGA
>DAIOEY010000263.1:0-1517 GCA_036745995.1 Acidimicrobiales bacterium
CGACGACCACGACCACGACCACGACCACGACCACGACCACGACCACGACCACGACGACGGTCCCCGCGGGTTGACGTCTTTTGCGGGTCCCTCGGTGTTGAAGTCTCCGTCGTATTGATCGTCGGCAAGGGCGTGTCGACGGACGTTGTCAGAGAGAGATAAACGCTCGGCACCGACGGGGGCTACGCTGAGGAAGTTCTGGCTTCGAGCCAGCGCTCGGGGGACGTTTTGAAATCGGCAGCCAACATCAAGGCTTTTCGCCACATCCTGCCCGTCAGCGTGAGTGCACTTCTCCTGACACTCGCCGCGAGTCTTCCGGCCGGGGCCAGCGTCCCAGAGTCGGGTCCCCGGGTCGGCTCCTCGGCGATCATCGCGCACGCCGGCGTGACCGGATCCATTTCGGGAACGGTCACGGACGCCGTGACGAACGCGGGCGTCGCCGGTATCTGTGTCGACGCCGTTGAGGAGACGGGTGGCTCGGGTTTCGGCACGACCGCGACGCTCAGCGACGGAACGTACTCGATCGCGAATCTGACGCCGGGACCGTACACGATCTTGGTCTCACCGACGTGTGCCCAGACCAAGGTGTCAACGTACGCCAACATCTACGACACCGTGAATCTGGTGACGGTGGTGGCGGGCGCCGCGACGACGGGTCAGAATTACGCCGTCGTCCAGGGCGGTTCGATCTCAGGTACCGTGACGAACGCACCGACGTCCGCCGGTCTCTCGGGCGTGTGCGTCATCGCTGGGCCCGTCGACGCGGGGACTGGTTTCGCGACGGCGACTTCGTCAGCCAACGGTTCCTTCACGATCTCGAGTCTTTCGCCCGGTTCCTACACGCTCGTCGTGGACCCGACGTGCTACGGCACGATTCCTTCCACCACCGCGAAAGCGGTCTCCGTTGGCGCTGGGATCGTCGTTGCCGCAGGCGCGACCACCGGGGGCGCGAACTATCCCTTGGCGTTGGCCGGATCCATTTCGGGTACGGTCACCGACGCGGTCACGGGCGCCGGCGTTGCCGGCGTGTGTCTCACGCTCGGTGAGTCGCAAGGCGGTTCGGGTTTCAGCACGGCCACCACGCAGAGCGACGGAACGTACATCGCCACGAACTTGGCGCCCGGCACGTACGACGTCGATCTGAGCCCTAGCTGCAACGCGCCGTCGAACTACGTCGAAGAGGTCCAGATCGCTTCTGCGAACGTCATTGCCGGCACGACGACCGCCGGAGAGAACTACACGCTCGTGCGGACCAATCTCAAGATCACGACCTTGAGTGGCCGGGTCGGCACACCACTCACCCTTCGCACGCTCGGAGGTTCCGGCACTGGCACCGTTACGTACAGCGTGACCGACGGCTCGGCCGTCGGTTGCACAGTGACCGGTACTTCGCTGAGCGCCACGAAGGCGGGCACCTGTCTCGTTACCGCGACCAAGGGAGCCGACGTCAATTACGGCCCGGTCTCGACGCCTCCAACCGCCGTCACGATGCTCGCCAGGCCCACGAGTGCCCGACC
>DAIOEY010000264.1:0-1511 GCA_036745995.1 Acidimicrobiales bacterium
AGGACAACCTCGACGACGAGTTGGGCAGGCCGATGCCACACGTCGAACTGCTCCAATCCTTCCTCGACGCCGTCGGGTCAGTGCCGGCGCCGCCGGCGCCGGCGACGCACAACCTGACGAGCCTCTACGCCCACGCGCCCGGGGTCGGCGTCGGCTACGCGATCGGCGTCGTCGCCGCCTACGAGGTCCAGTCGGCGGGGATCGCCACCTCCAAGGCGGAGGGTCTGCGCAAGTGGTACGGACTGAACGCCGAGCAGACCACCTTCTGGGACGTGCACTCGACGCTCGAGACCGACCACGCCAAGTGGTTGCTGATGGCGGCGGCGGCGGCGCCCGCCACCGAGGTCTTCGAAGGCATCGTCGCCTCACGTGACGCGTGGTGGGACTTCCTGAGCGAGCGCGAAGCCAGCCTGGTCTAGTTCGGATCGCGGCATCGCGACGACGACGGAAGGACGGTGGTGTGACCTCGGTCGCTACGCTGGAATGGCCTCAGCGCGTCTGAAGCACCCCTTCCATCCTCGAGGTACTCATCGTGAAGTTGCGCGTCAGATCGCTGTTCCTGATCGTGGCCGCGTTAGTGGTCGTCGCGGGACTCTCGACGTGGGCACTACGCACTCACGACGGTTCAACGACGTCGAGCGGTGCCCTCACCCTCGTCACCGCGCAGCCGTTCTCCACGCCATCGGAGCAGATCGGCGGGTGTGCCGAGGCGCGACGGGACCACGGCCGCGATCATGACCCGAAGGGATTCAGCGATCAGGAAGACGACGAGTGCATTTCGGGATGGAACGTGCACCGCCAGCCCGACGGAGCGCCGATCACCACGGGCGACAACGGCGATTAGTCGACCGTCGCGCGGTCACTCGCGGAGTTCCCTTGCGAACATTCCGGCGGTTTAGGCTTTCGTAGTGCATCGCTTCGACCTCGTTATCTTCGACTGTGACGGCGTGCTCGTGGACAGTGAACGGCTCGCCGTTCGCACGGAACGCGAGATCCTCGAACGACTGGGTTGGTCGCTCAGCGATTCGGACATCGTCGAACTCTTCGTTGGAAGAACTGACGTCTACATGCAGCAGGTCATCGAGGCGCAGCTTGGCCGGAGCGTTGACTGGGCGTCGGAGTTCGAAGCCAAGTACCGCGAGGTCTTCGAACGCGAGTTGGTGGCCGTCACTGGCGTAGAGGACGTCCTTGACGCCCTGCGGCCAGCGTCGTGCGTGGCCTCCAACGGGAGCCACGAGATAATGCGGCTCACGCTCGGACTCACGAACCTCTGGCACCGATTTCCGGGACGCGTCTTCAGCGCCGAGGACGTCGAGCACGCCAAGCCGGCCCCCGACGTCTACCTTCACGCCGCCAAGACGCTGGGCGTTGCTATCGAGCGGTGCGCGGTCGTCGAAGACAGCGTGTCGGGCGTCACCGCCGGCGTCGCAGCGGGCATGACGGTCTTTGGATTCTCGGGTTCGGTCACCAGGGCTGAGCGGCTCGCCGAGGCGGGGGCCATCGTGTTCGAC